>JAXHVS010000026.1:0-4922 GCA_034189025.1 Bacteroidota bacterium | reverse complement strand
ACATGGTATTGTTTTTAATTTTTCTTCTAAATCAGAAAATGCGTCTTTATTATCTTCAAATCCGACAATATTTAATCTTTTAATAACAGTTACCGATTTTTCAGCCATTTTAGCTTTTATTAAATCAATAATTTTTGAGTTTACTTGTTTGAATGTTCTTCCTTTTCCAAGCGGAATGATTTGCCCGTCTTCATCATCGCCCATTAGTCCGAGAATTGGTGTAATTCGTAAAACGGAACCCATTAGTGCTTTTGCTTTTCCGATCCTGCCTCCTCTATAAAGATAATTCAGGTCGGCTACCATAAAATAGCTAAATGTATTTTTAACAACTTCCTGGGATAATTTAACAATGTCATCTGTATTGTTATTCTTTTTTATTATATCAATTACACCGAGAAGTACATTTCCAACACCTGCCATTACTTGCCGGCTATCGATATTTATAATTGGAATAGTTTTTTCATACATTTCCTTTACATTTTCCGCAATAGCAAACGTTGCTGCTGACATTACACTACTCATCACAACATGAATTATAAGGTCGTATTTATTTTTATTATCTTCAATAATTTTAATAAGGTCACCTTTTACAATCGAAACTGTTTTTGCAACAACTTTTTCTTTTATGTATTTTTCAATTAACCATTGTGCTGTATATTCGTTACTGCCACGGTATTCCTTGTCGTTTACTATAACAGGGAATTTTAATATTTCGATGTCGGGATAATCTATTTGTTCTTTTGAAAGGCCAAGATTATCGGCTGTGATAATTAAGATTTTCTTTTCCATTTTTTTAAAGTTTATTCAAAGCTTATGTAATAATAATATTGATATTGACCTCCGTAGTATTCCTCAAATTCAAATTCAGGAAAAGAATTTTTCAATTTTGGAATAATACTTTTTTCTTTTTTTGCAGGAATACCTTTGTATATTGATATCAGGGTTTCTTCTTTTATCAGTTTTTTAATTGTATTATTTATAAGTTGTTCTAAATTTTTATCTGAAAGAATAATCTTTTCGTTATAAATTGCGAAAAAATCATTTTTGTTTACTTTTTTACCATCTTCTGTTGTAGTATCCCTAATAGCCCTGGCAATTCCACAAAAACGAATATCATTAAGACTACTCATTATTGATTCAAACATAGTGGTAATATCTAATTCTTTTGAAATACTCATCATCATACTTATAAGAGATATTACATTATTAGATTCAACAATATTAACATTTGATTTACTTAATGAGGCCGCATATTTAAGTGACATTAAAATATCTTTATCATCGGCAGCAACGATAATATTTTTAGTTTTCAACCTGTCTAATTCATTAACAAGTCTGTTTACTGATGGCTTATTTTTACCATAGCATAATACATCATCGGCGCCAAGTTCTTTAATAATTTTACTAAATCCTTCACCGGAAACAATACAAAAAACACTTTTCTCTCTCTCATAATCAATAGTATTGTTGCTTATGAGGTTTCTGTGTTGTTTTTTCATATCATCTACTTTGGTAAATTCAAGTTCGCCGTACTTTAAAACATCTTTAAAAACAGAATTGGGTTTATTGGTATGTATATGTACCTTATATTTATTGCCGCTATTAAGTATTATCAGGCTGTCTCCGTACTCGCCGATAATTTCTTTTATTTGTTCTTTCGATGATATTTTATTTGTTTTTAAAATAAATTCTGTACAATATCTTTGTTTAATTTCCGGATTCCATGAATTTTCCATGTTTTTCAAATCATCAATAATTGTTTTTTTATGTAACAATTTTTTCCCGTTAATTTGCAGATTACTTATTATATGCTTGGCCTCCTGAATAATTTTTTGTAGCCGGATATTGGAAATATTATCAACAGCAATATGCAAAAACAGAGCGGTAAGAGATTTTTTTTTGGAATCTGACAACTTGCTGTTCAAGAGTCTTTTTGTAGTTCTGTTTATGTTAAGGATAATTGAAACAGGCAAGCTGCTATGAGTTGACACGTTAAATTTTAATTCTCTGTTAATTCCCTGAAGAATAATAAGAAATCCTGCACCACCAGAATCTACAACACCAGCTTGTTTTAATACAGGCAACATATCCGGAGTTTTTTTAAGAACTTCTTTTAAATAAGGGATACATTTTTTTATAATAATTGCGGGGTCATTATCTTCTTTCATAATTTCACCATACTTTCCTTTAAATTCATACATTAAAGTAAGCATAGTTCCTTCCTTTGGATTTTCAGTACCTTCGTAAGCATTTTTATATCCGTTTTCAAGCGCTTTAAATATATTTTCCTTAGAAAAGTCGTTATTCTCGATCACTTGTGAAACACCCTGACAATAAAGAGATAAAATTACCCCTGAACACCCCCTGCTGTTCAAGAGCATTTGTTCTGCAAAATTTTTTAAGTATTCTCCTACTGAAATTGATTCTTTTTCATAATTCTGCATGCTTGCCAAAGCACCTTGTATGGTAAGAGTCATATTAAGGCCGGTATCACCATCAGGGACAGGAAAAACATTTAGCCTGTTTAAATATTCTTTATGCCTATAAAGATATTTGTAAATATTCTCTATCCTTTCTCTTATTACTACTATTCTATTTTCTGTTTGGATCATAAAAGTCTGGATTTATAATCGTTAATTATCAAGTTTACTCATATTATGGTAACTAATCAAGGTGAAAGTTAGCAATAATATTTAAAGAAGGCAATATAGTTTCGGGTTTTAGAAATAAGGATTTGCAAGGAAAAATCAAAGGAAATCCTAAAAACGCTCATTATTATAGACTTACAGAAGAAGGTTATGTTTGGCTATATTATTCCTTATTTAATTATTCGTATTTTATAAATCCCTTATTATCAAAGAGAAATAAAAAGACAATGAAGCAATGCTCTGACAATCCAACAAAAATCGAACAAGCGTATTCGATGATTAATTCGGCAATAAGCCTTGTTACATCGGAATTAGGACTTGTTGCGTAAAATAAAAAAACGTGAATAAAATTCACGTTTTTAAAAAGTTAAAATATTTAATAGGAAATTATTGATAAAATAATTATATATTTGTTAATGAAAAACAGGATACTATGAAAAAAAATTATGAAAAAGTAAAATGGTTAATGCTATTTTCCATACTATTAATAGTATTGGGGTGTAGTGAAGATGAGGACACTTCGGATCCTGCCATTGATGAACCAGAAATGCTAAATGGTATTACCAGTGATGACCTGGATGCTTATGAAGGTGATTTGGGTTTGATTATCAATGTCAGAGACTTACTGAAAAAAGGCTACGAACCTGTAAAAATTATTCTTACCACAGAGGCAGAAGAAGGCAATTATGATCAAGAATTAGATGTGCATCCTTTCACCAATATTGCACAACTTAAGATTCCTGTCGAGGATTTATCCGAAAGTGCTGAGACAGAGCTTAGGGAGGGTGTTGGATTGGATATTAAGATACTTGATGATTTTGAGAATGAAATTATCTCTGTAGAGTACAGCAAAAGATCCTTTGAAGATGGTGATAATATAATTAATATCAATGCAAGCAATTTAGCTTATAAAGTACGAGAATTATACTTTGCTGAAAATATGCATTACTATATACAACCGGTTAATGCCAATGGTGAATATGACAATAAGATTGTCCTTAAACCATCGACTGCCGGGGGTGACGAAATAAGGTTAATGGAGTTTGGTTCGTTGTTTAAACCAGAAAATACACACCAGCAATTTTTAATACATAAATTCGAAGAAGAAGAAAATGTATTTGCTTTTTATTCAGCCGAGACTAATAATTATATTAGAATAGGCCTTGAAACAAGAGAAATTGCACAGTCAGGTATTTATTCTTACGATACACATAGCCCTGATGTTCTGGACGCTGATTTCAGATTTTTAATTAAGAAAGATGAAACAAATGGCTTATATACAATTAGACGAGCAGAAAATGATATGCCATTACGTCGTATTGATAACGATGGTACAATTAATTGGGGTATAAATGGCTCTGGTGCTGTACAATATTTTAGAATTATTGCTTTAGATACATATTGGGAAACAACCCAGCTAAGCGCAGAATATTTTCAACCCATTTTGCCCGCAGCTGAAACCTCATTTGGTTTTAATAGCACGCTTAGAAATTGTGGTGCAGGCACTTTGGAGCAACAAGTAGGTATTGAGCGTGTAGTTACTACTACATATACCAGTTCGTTTTCCGAGAGTATTGGTTTAAGTAGTAGAGAAACAAGAAGCATTGAAGTTTCTGTAAGTACTACTGTTTCATGTGAAATCCTTGGGAGTGGCGTGGAAACTAAAGCTAGCGTTACATCAGGACTTGAAGTTGAAACTGAAGCAAGTTCAACAACTACTGCTTCTACAGAGGAGTCTGTGTCGGAAACCCACACCTTCTTTTCAAACAGAACGGTAACAGTACTTCCGGGTACCGCAGTTCTTGTATTTGATGCATACCAAACCTACTCTGATGTAAAGGTTCCTTATGTAAAAAAATTAAGACTTAGAGGCAATCTTTCCACAACTACAGAGAATCTTTCAGGTGATGAAATTGCAACACAGCTTGAAATGACGAACTTCTCGGGAGTTATTACAGCGATTGGTTCTGATTACGTTGAAGTAACAATTCGCGGAAACATGATTTTAGACAACATTGTAGATACTCAGACAGAAGTGAGAGACGTTGAAGCCAATTGTGATTAAACTCTTTGTAAGAATAGAGAATTTTTTAATTCTGGTTTGTTGGGGGAGCGGAACTAAAACACCAATATGGACATACTGAAGTGAAAAAAGATAACTAAAAGACACTTTTAAGTTTTAACTTTGGTTATTAAAACCTAAGTTACGCAACATAGTTATTACCGAACCTCCAACAAATAGACGTTGAATATATCCACGCAAAACAACTCTGT
>JAXHVS010000025.1:0-48149 GCA_034189025.1 Bacteroidota bacterium | reverse complement strand
AATTTCTTCTCCAACTCTTTTTCTAATATCAACAAATAATGAAGACTCAAAAATTAGATCAGGAGTAAATTCTTTTAAACCAACAAAAAACTGCATATAGATATTTTCTTGAATCGTTAAACCTTAAAGAACGATTTTGTGGTTTAAAATTTTAATTCATTAAATTACAGCATCATACAATTAAAGTTT
The DNA here is from genome assembly GCA_034189025.1 of Bacteroidota bacterium. Lineage (GTDB taxonomy): Bacteria > Bacteroidota > Bacteroidia > Bacteroidales > UBA12077 > UBA12077. The sequence continues at coordinate 47,960 of JAXHVS010000025.1, read as the reverse complement.
TTATTCTTAAAAAGAGAAACTTATCCATAAAAATTACGTAATAATAAAAATACAGGAATCAGAATTGAAAATCTTATGAGTCTTACTATAGAACAGAAAATTGATACTCCATATGTCCATCTAGAAAAAGGATTGTTTGAGATATCGGGCAGGTTACTACCCGAAAATGTATTAATTTTTTTTAATCCAATCGATAATTGGATTTTAAAATATCTTGAAAATCCAGCTCCGTTTACACAAATAAATTTATCCTTATCATATATAAACAGCTGTTCTACTAAACATTTAAGCGACTTACTAAAAGCACTCGATAATAAATATCTTGAGGGCTACGATATGAAAATAACTTACAACTATGAAGAAGGTGACGAATCTGCACTTGAAGTAGGGAAAGACCTGGAATCGTTACTCAACATCCCTTTTGAATTTAATTTAACTGAAACCAATTTTAAATCTCAAAAACGCATAAAAATAAAAAACCTTATTACGGGTAAAGTGGGAGAAATTTCTCAAAAATACTGGGAGGCAATTAAAAGAAACGGACACGAAAAAGATTTTGAACTACTTGAAAAAAATTAATTAAATAACAAACACCTTCCTTCTTTTAACAATCAACTACCTTATCTCTTTTATAAAAGCATTCTCATAGCCTAAATCTTTAATGCTTTCAAGCATTGATTTTGCTTCATCGTAATTACTAAAATATCCAAATGTATAACGATGAAAATCATCCGTTCCTTTAGTAACCGAGAAGGTCGACAGGTTTTTAAAATAGGTTAATTCAACAGGAACTATAAGGGCCATAAATTGAATGGTATAATTTGCAATAAATTGGTTTTCTTTAATAAAAGCATCTGAATATCCTAGCTTATTCATTTTTAATCGTAATTGTTGAGCTTCTTGATAACTGTTTGCTAATCCAACGGTATAACGGTAAAAACCATCAGGGTATTTGGTAACAGATATATTTTCAACATCCTTAAAATAATTTAACCTTACAGGTGTTTTTAATGCCATAAGCTGAACGAAAAATGTTTTTTCACCTTTGGAGTTTTCGAACATTGCAGATATTTCCTCTTTAGTTTTTTCTTCAACAGCATACTCAAAAGTTTCTGTAGTAGCTCCTGGCTCTTCTTTTGTTTCCTGATGGGTTATTTCATCTTTATCTATCTTGTTTTCTTTTGGGGCGTTTTGAGCTACATAATCGTTTTCAGCCTCTTGTTTTACAGAATCTTGCAATTCTTCTGCAATAAGTTCTGGCTCTTCAGCTTTTGGTTGTAGCTCTGCATTAAAAGCATAAAAATCTTTATCATAATTTTCAGGGATAGTTATTTCCTGTTTAAAAGGTTCAAAATCATCGTTTAAAATAGAAATTTGGTATGAACCGGGTGCTGTCTTAAAACTAAAATTCCCATTGTTTATTTGCATTGATTGATTTAACGTTTCTTTTTCTTTATTAAATATTTGAACTTCTAATTCCTGATTATCAACTATATCCCCTTCGGCTAAATTATAAATAACTCCTTTAACCTGTATATCAGGTAATATTTTTAAATGATAAATATCTTTCTTTCCCTGAGTATCATCCTCTACTCTGGCCATATAACCTGTGTTCTTGGTTTCTCCCGGGACAAAAAACAAATCATTGGAAGTAGTATTTACCGGATATCCCATATTTATGGGTTTAACAGGATTCGTTAAATCAATATAAAAAACATCATACCCTCCAATAGAATTATGCCCTTCTGAACTAAAAAACAGATACTTGCCATCACGAGAAACAAATGGTGTTTCTTCATTAAATGGTGTATTTATTTGAGGGCCTAAATTTTCCGGGTCATTCCATTTCCCTTTTTTATTTCTAATGGATTTATAAATATCAAGGCCTCCAAAACCTCCATCCCTGTTGCTGGTAAAATATATGGTGCTGCCATCCGGCGATAAACAGGCATGTGTTTCATTACTTTTCCGATGGCTGATGGTTTTATCTAACTTTTTGGCATTAGTCCATTGGCTACCCTCTAAATAACTAACAAAAACATCATTATCTCCAGGATCATCGGTTACCAAATAGAGCTCATCTCCTTCGAATGATAACGACGATGTTTTTAAATAATATTTCTTACTAACCTGATCTGTAATGTTTTTTGGCGAGCTCCAGCTATCTCCATTCTTTTTCGATATAAAAATATCAATATAATTTCTTGTATACGAAGTAAAAACCATCGTTTTCCCATCGCCCGAAAAAACTGCATTAAAATTAGGATTATTATTATTAATTTTATTCCCCAGGTTTTGTGTATTCAGGCGTTTAGGATCACCCATCATATCTTCAGCATTCTTACAACTTTTAATATATTGGTTTACTAGAGGATAATTAACATGATCAGCAGAAATACTTTCTTTATATTTTTGATACATATTCAATGCTTTATTCAATCTATTTTCCCTTTGGTAAGCAACACCAAGATAAAAATATGTTTCTAAGGGAGCTCTGGTTTCTCTAATATCACGTGGGTCAAAATCGGCATACACATCTTCTAAGGCTTCTTCAAGATAAGGAATGGCTCTATCTTGTTGTTCATCTGTATTTAAATAAGTATGGCCTATTTTAAACTTTATAAACGAGCTATTAGGTATTTCTTTTAATATTTTCTCATATATTTCAATTGCTTTCCCATAGTTCTTCTCTTTTAAGAAAAATTCTGCCTCAGTCTCTAAGTAATATACTTCATTCCAATTTTGGGCAGTAAGAGAAAAGCTACCAAAACTTATAATAATGATTATGAGTTTTTTTATCATTTTTTTATACAATGATTTATCCTATAAAACGTTTAAAGGTTAAACAAGTTAGTGAATTTTGACGAAAATATAAAATATTTATAGCAGCAACCTTTTTTAATAAACCAATGCCTCGTTTTTATCAATTAATTATTAAACAGGAAATATAAACACCCGACTTTAACACTTAAAAAGGAGGGAGAATATTATACCATTACTGAGCAAGAATATAGTGGTGAAACAACTTTACAGCTATGAAAATGTTTTTTAAAAAGCAATAGAAAAAATAATCTCAAAAGTATTAATAACAAGTCATATAATACAAGGATGTGGCTTGTTTTTATTTTATAAGAGTTCATAAGATAATCCATTAATATCATTCTCAATTCATTTATATAATAGAGACATCCCTTTTAAGGAAGTAACAAAAAACGCCTGACACATCTTGTATCAGGCGCTAATAGTAGCGGGGGTAAGACTCGAACTTACGACCTTTGGGTTATGAGCCCAACGAGCTACCAACTGCTCCACCCCGCAATATATTTTTTTATTTTTTTAAGGACGTTTCTAACTCAAATGCGGTTGCAAATTTAATGAATGATTCATAAAAAACAAATTTTTAAGAAAATCTTTTGAACAGATAAAATTTTATTATTCTCCTTGACGTTAAATTAGTTTAATCTATCTTAGTAGCTTTAATTTTAGTGGTTTCTTCTTTAAAAACTTATATATTTGCAGGATAAAATACGACTTACTTAAATGGTAAAGAAAAAAAAGAAACGAATTGTTAATAAATTACGACATAAGTACCGTTTAATTATTTATAATGACGATACTTTTGAAGAAGTATGGTTTTTGCGTTTATCACGACTAAATGTTTTTTCTATTGTAGGTTCCGCATTAATATTGCTTATCACAGCTGTAATTGTATTAATTGCTTTCACCCCTTTACGAGAATTCATTCCCGGTTATCCGGATGGAAATATGCGTAGAAATATTATAAACAATGTTTATAAATTAGATTCATTAGAAAATGAGCTGGAAATGCGTGATCGTTATTTTGCCAGCATCAATCAGATTATTCGCGGTGGTGTTCCTGAAAGTTATGAAAATTCACAGGATACAAGCCTCCGATACGATGATATTGTTTTTGACCGATCGGAACATGATTCTATCTTAAGGCAACAAATAGAACAGGAAGAAATTTATAACCTTTCGGTTTTAGCCAATTCATCAAATAAAACAGATTTTTCCAGCATTCATTTTTATCCACCAGTAAAAGGATTGGTAACTAACTCATTTAACCCAAATATCAATCATTTTGGTACGGATATAGTAGCTGCTTCAAACAAAGTTGTCGTTGCCGTTTTAGATGGTGTTATCACCATGGCTAACTGGACCCTGGAAACGGGATATGTAATCCAGATACAACATGAAAATAATATTATATCCACATACAAACACAACTCAGAACTGTTGAAAAAGGTTGGAAATCATGTTGCTGCGGGTGAAGCTATTGCAATAATTGGTAATTCGGGGGAGTTAACCAGCGGGCCCCATTTGCATTTTGAACTTTGGCACAATGGAACTCCTTTGGATCCTGAAGATTATATTGCATTTTAAAAAGTATTCAGGGAATAATAAATGAAAAAAAGAATAGCTATACTTGGGTCAACAGGTTCAATAGGAACGCAAACTTTAGATGTTATTGAACAAAATCCAGCACATTTTGAGGTGGAAGTATTAACAGCCAAAAACAATGCCCGTCTTTTAATTGAACAAACCAAAAAATTTAACCCCAATACCATTGTAATTGCAAATGAAAACAAATACAATGAGTTGGTTGATGCACTAAATAATTTTCCGGTTAAGATATATGCTGGTTCAAACGCTATTGCTCAAATTGTGGAGATGGATACCATTGATATTGTTTTAACAGCTATGGTAGGATATTCCGGGTTGTTACCAACGATAAATGCCATAAAATCAGGAAAAACTATTGCATTAGCCAATAAAGAAACCTTAGTGGTTGCCGGTGAAATGATTCAAAAATTGGCTTTTCATCACAGATCCAGTATTTATCCGGTAGACTCCGAACACTCAGCCATTTTTCAATGCCTGGTTGGAGAAGGAAAAAATAAAATTGAAAAAATATACCTCACTGCTTCGGGAGGGCCTTTTCGTGGCAAAGATTACAATTACTTAAAAAAGGTTACTAAAAAAAATGCACTAAAACATCCAAACTGGAATATGGGTGCTAAAATAACCATTGATTCGGCTACCTTAATGAATAAAGGGTTTGAAGCCATTGAAGCACGGTGGTTATTTGGCCTTAATCCAAACCAAATTGAAGTGGTTGTTCATCCACAATCAATTATTCATTCGGCTGTACAATTCGAAGATGGTTCTATTAAAGCGCAAATGGGGCTGCCTGACATGAAATTGCCCATTTTATATGCATTGGGTTTCCCTGAAAGATTTAAAAGCAATTTCCCGAGATTTAGCTTCTGGGATTACCCCGAGCTTACATTCGAAAAACCGGATATGAAAAATTTTAAAAACCTCTCGTTAGCATTAGCAGCAATGGATAAATGTGGAAATATGCCTTGTATTGTAAATGCAGCTAACGAAGTGGCTGTAGAAGCCTTTTTAAAAGATAGGATTGGATTTTGTCAAATGACAGATATCATTGAACAATCAATGCAAAAAATTTTTTATATAAAACATCCCGATTTAGAACAGTTGATAAAAACAGATCAGGAAACACGAGAATTTACTCAATCATTAATTTAAACTAAAAAGAAAAGAAGAGATCGATGGAAATATTAGTTAAAACAGGACAATTTTTATTAAGTATATCTATTCTGGTAATTTTACACGAGTTTGGACATTTTTTATTTGCCAAGCTATTTAAAACACGGGTTGAAAAATTTTACCTCTTTTTTAATCCCTGGTTTTCGATTTTTAAAAAGAAAATTGGCGAAACCGAATATGGAATGGGTTGGCTACCCTTAGGAGGATATGTTAAAATATCAGGGATGATAGATGAATCGATGGACAAAGAGCAGATGAAAAAACCGCCAGAACCTCACGAATTTAGGTCGAAACCTTCGTGGCAACGATTACTCATTATGTTAGGAGGTGTTTTAGTTAATTTTGTTTTAGCACTTATTATCTATGCTGCCATTCTTTATACCTGGGGCGATCAATATCTCCCTACAAAAAATGTAAAGTATGGAATCATGGCCGACTCGCTGGCTAAAGATATTGGACTAAAAAATGGAGATAAAATTATTGCTTTAGATAATAAACCCGTTGAAGATTTTTATAAAATTGTTCCCAATATTGTACTTGACAAAGTACAAACGATTCAAGTTGAACGTGAAGGTAGAAGAAAAGATATCCCTGTTCCTGACCGGATTATTCCTGAATTATTGAATAGCTCCAGCTTTATTATGCCACGGCTTCCTTTTTATGTGAGCGGCTTTACAAAAGACTCGCCAGCCAAAGAAGCCGGATTAAAAATAGACGATAAGCTGATTGCAATCAACAACCAGCCAGTCACCTTTTTTGATGAGTTTAAAGACACCCTGAGCAATTATAAAAATAGTACGGTAACTATTTCAGCTTTAAGAAATAACGACACGCTGGAAATTGTAGTTAATGTCCCTGAAAGTGGATTGTTAGGAATAGCACCGGATGGAAATTTAACCCGCTTTTTTGAGATCGAAAGCAAAGAATATGATCTGCTGGCATCAATCCCTGCAGGGATAAACAAAGGGGTCGAAACTTTTAGCAGCTACCTAAAACAATTAAAACTCATTTTCTCACCCAAAACCGAGGCATATAAATCATTGGGAGGATTTATTACCATTGGAAAAATTTTTCCGGCTACATGGAACTGGCAGGCATTTTGGAATTTAACAGCATTTCTATCCATTATTTTGGCGATCATGAATGTATTACCCATCCCTGCATTAGATGGTGGGCATGTTATGTTTTTATTATATGAAATGATTACCGGACGCAAACCCAGTGATAAGTTCATGGAGTATGCACAAATTACCGGAATGCTTATTTTACTATCATTATTGCTTTATGCAAATGGTAACGATATTTTTAGGTATATTTTAAATAAATGATAAAAATTCATTACTTTTGAATAAACTTAAAAACCAGAAGCATATGCTATTATCATCTGTTATTTTAGGAATGCCAGGCCCCTGGGAAATTATTTTAATCGTTCTTATTGTGCTTCTAATTTTTGGAGGCCGTAAAATACCTGAACTGATGAAAGGATTGGGGCAGGGAATGAAAGAATTTAAAAAAGCAACCAAAGACGAACCCGAGGAAGAAAAAAAAGAAGACAAAACAAACGAAGAAACTCAAAAATAATCATATGAATAGATTAAAAAAACCTGCCTTTTATAGATTAAACTGGCAGTTTTTTTATTTAAGAATATCCATATACTAAAAATCACAACAACGACATGAATATTACATGGATATTCCACAAAGCCAGCTAACAGGCAACTAATTATCCAAAAAATATTTTAGTGAAATCGTTATCGCAAATACAGGCTAAGTTAAAAACCGGAGAATTAACGGTTTACGAAATCACAAATTATTATTTAAACAATATCCATAAAAACCAGCACCTGAATGCTTTTATTGAGGTTTTCAGCAATGAGGCACTGAAGGAAGCCAAAAAAATTGACCGCAAAAAACACAAAGGGAAACTGGCAGGACTTGTAATTGCTATAAAAGACAACATTTGCTATAAAGAACATAAAGTTTCGGCTGCTTCAAAAATTTTGGAAAACTATGTATCCCCTTATAGTGCAACCGCTGTTGAACGTCTTTTGTACGAAGATGCTATCATCATTGGCCGCACCAATTGTGATGAGTTTGCGATGGGTAGCAGTGGTGAAAAATCGGCTTTTGGAAAAACATTAAATCCTCTGGATAACACAAAAGTACCAGGAGGTTCTTCGTCGGGTTCGGCAGCAGCCGTAGCTGCTGATTGCTGCCTTGCTGCATTAGGTTCGGATACTGGAGGTTCTGTTCGACAGCCTGCTTCTTTTTGTGGTTTGGTTGGCCTAAAGCCAACTTATGGGCTCGTTTCACGCTGGGGCTTAATTGCTTATGCTTCTTCATTCGATCAAATAGGGATACTAACAAAAAATATTGAGGATAATGCCAAAATTTTACAAGTTATTGCCGGGCCAGATGAAAAAGACACAACACTTAAACCAGACACTCTTCCTGACTTTAATAATTTATCGCTAAATATAAATAGTAATCCCTTTAAAATTGCTATTTTAAAAGAAACCATGCAATATCCTGCCCTCAACAATCTTATCCTCAAAAAAATAAAAAATATTACACATCTTCTTAAAAATAGCGCTATACAAGTTCATGAAATATCATTCCCCTGGCTCAATTATATTGTCCCAACGTTTCATGTATTAGCTCCTGCTGAAGCAATGTCGAACCTTGCAAGGTACGACGGCACAAACTTTGGTTATCGGGTTCCTTTAGAAAAAAACGATGTTGATCTAATTACAAAAACCCGATCGAAAGGTTTTGGTAAAGAGGTTAAACAACGCATCCTTACCGGAGCATATGTATTACAAAAAAATAATGGTGCATTATACAAAAAAGCACTGAAAATACGGCACTTAATTAAAACTAAAACAGAGCGAATATTCGATGATTATGATTTTATCATAAGCCCTACAACTCCAGATGTAGCTTTTGAATTTGGAGAAAGAGACAAAAATCCGGAATCGATGTTTCTGGAAGATATTTACCTTATGCATGCCAACTTAACCGGAAATCCGGCAATATCTTTGCCACTCGGCAAACACCCATCATCGCTTCATTTTGGCATACAGATTATGGCTAAAAAATTTGATGAGAAAAAACTTTTTGCTTTTTCAAATTATTTGATGAATAAAATGTAATAAATATTATTTTTACCAAATAATACTGATCTGACGAAAAAAAAATGACAACTAATTATGAATAATCTGATTCGCATATTAATCCTTACTCTAATAACCTTTTTTTACTTTACTGATTTAAATTGCTATGCAATTACTATAGATTCCTCATCAAAAAAGGATACCAATAACAAAAAAAAGAAAAAAGATTCAATTCCCATTTTCCCTGACTTAGTATATGAATACAAGATTGCAGAGCTCAACAACCTTACTCCCATTGAACTTGAATATAATGAACGTGTTCGTCGATATATTGATGTTTACACCATTGAACGACGCGAACATTTGGCAAAAATTATTGGCTTGGCAGAATTATATTTTCCTATCTTCGAAGAAATGCTCGATAAATACCGCTTACCTCTCGAGCTAAAATATCTTGCCATTGTAGAATCTGCTTTAGACCCCCGGGCTGTATCTTCATCGGCTGCTGTAGGATTATGGCAATTTAAAATAAATACCAGCAGAATGTTCGACCTGGAAGTCAACTCATATATTGATGAACGATGCGATCCTTACAAATCGACCGAAGCAGCATGCGCCTACTTACAATATTTATACCGAATTTATAACAATTGGCAATTGGCTTTAGCTGCCTACAATGGAGGGCCCGGAGTTGTACGAAATGCAATAATCCGATCGGGAGGGAAAACCAGTTTTTGGGAAATTGAACCTTACCTGCCCGAACAAACCAATGGATATGTTCCTGCATTTATTGCAGTAAATTATGTAATGAATCATTATAAAGATCATAACATTGAACCTATTCGTTCTCCTTTTATCCATATGGATATAGATACAATTAAAATCCACCATGAGGCTTCATTTAAACGCATTGCTGAATTTATCGACGTACCAGTTGAAACTCTTCAATATTTAAATCCAGCTTACAAACTTGATCATATTCCTAAACTAAAAGAAGGAGCAACGGTGGTTTTACCCGCAAATAAAGTTCGTTCATTTCTAAAAAATGAAGCGGCTATTTTAGATTCAAATAAAACAACAACACCCCACAATGAAATTGTTTTATTAGGGGATAAAAATGGAAAAACTAAAATTATCCATGAAGTTGCCAAAGGTGAGTACTTTCACAAAATTGCCATAAAATACAATTGTACCATTGAAGATATTAAAATATGGAACAGCTTACCAACCAATGATCTAAATGTTGGACAAAAACTCGATATATGGGTTGACCCAATCCTTGCCAGAAGTATTGAAGAAGAAAAACTTCTTCCCAAGCAACAAAGAGACTCAACCAATCGTTTTATTTATTACATTGTTAGAGAAGGTGATACTATTTGGAGTATAGCAGAGAAATTTAATTGCCGATCAATCTCTGAATTAAAAGAAGAGAATGATATCTATAACGAGAAAGATTTAAAACCCGGATTAAAACTAAAAATATATCTTAATAACTAACCCTAAACTTAATGAATATGAAAAAAATAGTTTTTTTACTTATCCCATTAATCATTGTTATAGAATCATGTAAAGACAAGGATCCGTCAAGTTCATTACCAAATGTAACAGGACGAGCAGGAGAAGTAGTCTTGGTGATTGATAACGACTACTGGAATTCAGCGATTGGCCTGGAGTTTAAAAAATTATTTCAAACGTCATGTCCTGTTTTACCTCAGGAAGAACCAATGTTTGACCTTGCACGCATTTCTCATAGTGCTTTTACCAGTATTTTCAGAACACATCGAACATTAGTTGCGGTTAAAATAGATACAAGCTACAAAGAATCTAAAATTGTTATCCAAAAAAATATTTGGGCTAAACCTCAGTTAATTATTAATGTGGTTGCCCCAGATGAAGAAGGGTTATTGGAATTAGTGATAAAAAAGGGAGACATTATCGTTGAGCGTATTCTAAAAAAAGAAATGGAGCGTTATGCCCAGGGCTATAAAAAATTCGAAGAAATAACTATCGGCGATCGTTTAGAACAGAAATTTGGCTATCGCTTAACTATTCCTAAAGGTTATTCTTTAGATTTGGATACTACAGACTTTGTCTGGATCGAAAGTCGTGGACATGGTGATCTAACCCAGGGAATATTGGTTTATTCTTATCCAATACCGGAAATTGAACTATCTACGGGTTTAATTTTTGCAAAAAGAAACCAGTTTACTAAACGCTTTGTTCCCGGCCCCACAAAAAATTCATATATGGCTGTTGAACTGGATGCAGATTTTCTCCGCAAAGAAATTAAAATTAATGATTTAAATGTTATCGAAACACGTGGATTATGGCATGTGAAAAACGATTATATGGGAGGCCCTTTTGTAACTTTTACAGTTGTTGATAATGAAAATAATCGTGTGGTAAATTTTGATGCTTTTGTTTATGCACCACAATTTGAAAAGCGAGATTATTTACGACAGCTGGAAGCAATCCTTCATACATTGCACAAACCAAAAAAAGATAATAATGAGTCCGCTGATTAGCCAAAATCAATTGGATCGTTCTAAACATGAAGAAAAATTTGTTTTACTAACGGCAGAACAGGTTCGAAAAGATTTTGCGATGTTCGGGATGGATATCGTTTTTTCAGGAAATGCCAGCCTGGTTTATGAAGAATTATTCAATCAACTTATTGTACATATTGAGCAATTATTTAATAATGATTATGAAAAATTAATATCTTTACTCTATCAAATTGATGTAAACCAAAAAGAATTAATTAAACCTGATCCAAAACAAAATTTTAAAACGGTTCCCGAAATTATCACCCATAAAATTTTAGAACGAGAGTTGAAGAAAGTACTAACACGAATTTATTTTAAAGAAAAAAGAAATAATTAAATAAAAAATGGATGCATAAAGCATCCATTTTTTTTTATTATCATACCAGATTTCTAGTTAATTGAAATAACCTCCTTTATTTCAGGAACTTGTTTCTTAACAGCCTGTTCCACTCCATTTTTTAAAGTTTGGATACTAAAGGGGCACGATCCGCAAGCTCCTAATAACTGAACCTTAACTACCATATCGTCAGTAAGCTCAACAAACTCAATATTCCCGCCATCAGTAACCAAGTAAGGCCTTACCATATCAATGGTTTCATTTACTCTCTTTTCCAGTTCTTTTCTCTTTTCTACATCCATTATTATTTAATTTAGTTAGTTAGTTAATATCTTATTTATGTTTAATTTCAACTCTTTGTGTTGGTTCCAAATTTTCATTTCTCTCGTCAACAGCTTTAATAACAGACAAAGCTACTTCTTTAAATGCCTTACCTACAATTGAGTTCCAGTCTAGGGCTGCAGGGTGTCCACTGTCACCACCTTCTCTAATACGTTGAACAATTGGGATTTGTCCAAGTAAAGGAATATTTTGCTTTTCCGCAAGGTTTTTACAACCATCTTTCCCAAAAATATAATATTTATTATCCGGTAATTCTTCAGGTGTAAACCACGACATATTTTCAACAAGTCCTAAAACAGGGACATTTATATGTTTCCCGGTAAACATTTTTATACCTTTAACGGCATCGGCTAAAGCAACATCCTGAGGAGTACTCACAATAATTGCTCCGGTAACAGATACTTCCTGCACAAGAGTTAGATGAACATCACTTGTTCCGGGAGGTAAATCAACAACCATATAATCCAATTCGCCCCACTCAGCCTGAAGTATGAGTTGTTTTAATGCATTGGTTGCCATAGGGCCTCTCCAAACTAATGCATCATCGGGATTTATAAAGAACCCAATGGATAGCATTTTCACTCCATAATTTTCTATCGGAGAAATAACCTCTGTTTCTCCTTCTTTCCGAACCATAGGCCGTTTCCCCTCAACATTAAACATTTTAGGAATAGATGGCCCATATATATCCGCATCGATTAATCCTACCCTTGCCCCTGTTTGAGCTAACGAAACAGCTAAATTGGTTGCAACAGTTGATTTACCAACACCACCTTTACCTGATGCAACAGCAATAATATTTTTGATTCCTTTTAATGCATTACTTTGCGAAGGCTGAGGTGCTGATTTTTTTTCAGGAGTTTTAAGTTTAATATTTCCTTTTGCGCTTAACTTGTCTCCAAAATATTTCTCAATAGCTTGCACACAAGCTTTTCTCATAGAATTAATAAAAGGATCGTTTGCTCGTTTAAAACTTAAGGTAAAACCAACCTGATCATTCTCAATCCAAATATCATCAACCATTCCCAAAGCAACAATATCCTGTGCGGTTTCAGGATGTTTTACATTCCTTAAGGCTTGTAAAATTTGTTTTTTATTATATGACATGACTTCTTATTTTTATTTAATTTAAATTAAGTGTGTAAAGATAATTATAATTTATTTTCTGACCATAAAACAGTAAGGTTTTATAAAACACAACTCATTATCAGTAAATAGATTTATATCATCTAAACTAATCAGTTTATTTTATAAATAAATTTCTTTAGCTGGATCCCAAAAATATTTTTCAAAATCAACAATTCGGTCATTCTCAATCAAAATACCCTCATTCTCCAAAAGTTGTTTCATTGTATTCGTATTTCCAAAATGATGCTTTCCGGTTAGCAACCCTTTTCGGTTAACCACTCGATGAGCAGGAACATACTTTTTATCAGAAGGAGCGCTGTTCATTGCCCATCCTACTAACCTGGCCGATTGTGCAGACCCCAGATAAGAAGCAATTGCTCCGTAGCTGGTAACTCTTCCAAAAGGAATTTTTCGAACTACAGCATAAACCTTTTCGAAAAAATTTTCATTTTCAGTCTTCGGGCTCCTCAAAATTTTCTATATTATTTAATTTAAATTTCAGATAATGTATCGGTTTCCCTTCTGCAAGAAACTGTTTCTCGTAAAATGTTTTAATGGATAAAACAGGATGATCCTTAGTATAATTATACAAGTTAGCTGTATCCTCAATAAGTTCAAGATTATTAACCTGAATAACATTTTTCGTATACAAATAAAGAGCTCTGTTATCTGTTTTAAGATGAATCAACCCATCAGGTTTTAGAAAATTTTTATAATATCCTAAAAATCTTGTAGAAGTTAGGCGTTTATAGTATTTTTTAGGTTGTGGATCGGGAAATGTAATCCATATTTCCTGAATTTCGTTAGACGCAAAGAAAGAAGAAATAAAATCAATCCGAGTCCTTATAAATCCTACATTATGAAGTTTCTCATCGATAGCTTTTTTTGCACCACACCACATGCGTGCCCCTTTTATATCAACTCCTATAAAATTAATTTTTGTGAATTTCTGAGCCAAGCCCACAGTATACTCTCCTTTTCCGCAGCCTAATTCTAAAATAATTGGTTGATTATTTTTAAAAAATAATTGATTCCACTTTCCTTTCAAATAGTAATTTTTACGAAACACCTCATCATAAGAAGGCTGCACAACATGCTCGAATGTTTCCATTTCGGCAAACCTTTGTAACTTTTTTTTACCCACAATGATACTAACTTTTTTACCTAACGGATATTAACTTTTTCAATTCTAATACCAACATCTGAGATATGTTTTAGCGTTTCAGTACGCATTCCATGAATATATTTAAAAGTATAAATGCCCGAAACAGGGAATCGAATATTCTTTTTATAAATAAACTGGTTATCATACAAATCGCCCCATCCACTTCCTGTCCATTTTCCTTTATCGTCGGCTAAATAACATTCAAAAGTATCTGTAAGAGAAACACCATTGGGAGCCTGGGTATGAATAAAGACATATAAGTTCTGCATTTTATATTTCGAAAAATTTCTAACATTAAAATAAATATTATGAGGATTTATCGTATCTTCTATTGAAACCTCAAAAACAATGGTGTCTGTTAATTCCCATTTAGAATCAGATATTTCTTTATTTTTTTCATATACCCTATGTGGATCACATGAAAAAAATAAGACTACAATTACTAGCAGTATGAGACTATTTCTTTTGTTTTTTATCATTTATTGCCCGTTTTTTTCGGTTATTGCCGGCTTTATTACTCTTTCTTTTTCGTCGTTTTCCTTTTTTCTCATCAAATCGTGTAAGGCTCTCTTGTCCAACAACGTTTTTATAATCAAGCACACCATCATCAATTACGGTTAAATCAATAAGCATATCTACTTTCTGTCCTTTTTTATTTAACTCAATAATCTCTTTAACACGATCAATAGGTACGGGTGTAATATTCACTATATTTTCTCGATCGAACGAATACCACATTATTCTTCTAAATATATCTGTTTTATTATGATATGCTGATCCGTTTTCGGTTTCAAGCACAATATTCGTTGAAGGAAAATCTTTTTGCGCATCAATATAACAATCCAATTCGTAATTTAAACAACACTTTAACTTTCCACACTGCCCGGCTAATTTTTGCGGATTTAATGACAGTTCCTGATATCGAGCGGCATTGGTAGTTACCGAAACAAAATTGGTAATCCATGTTGAACAACAAAGCTCTCGTCCACAGGGGCCTATCCCTCCTATTCTTCCAGCTTCTTGCCGGGCCCCTATCTGACGCATTTCAATTCTTATTTTAAAAGTATCTGCCAGTACTTTTATTAACTCCCGAAAATCAACCCGTTCGTCAGCAATGTAATAAAAAATTGCTTTCGTCCGATCTCCCTGATACTCTACGTCTCCAATCTTCATGTCAAGATTTAAGTCAGCTGCAATTTTTCTGGCTTTAAGCATCGTAGTATGCTCCAACATAATTGCTTCGTACCATTTCTCTAAATCAGCTGCTTTTGCTTTTCGGTATATTTTCTTAAACTCCTGCTTTTCCGGTGTAACCCCCTGCTTTTTCATTTGCAGGTAAACCAATTCACCAGTTAAAGAAACAATACCAATATCATGCCCAGGCGATGCTTCAACGGCAACAATATCGCCTTTATATAATCGCAACCCATTGGTATTAACAAAAAATTCTTTCCGCGTATTTTTAAATCGTACTTCTACGATATCTATTTTTCGTTTTACTTCAGGAATAGAATGTAACCAGTCAAAAGTCTCCAGTTTGCTGCAATTCTCAGCTTGAATACATCCACATTGAGATATATTAGTAATCGGGGTAGTATCTTCTTTATCTTTATTAGTCATAGTAATCTCTCCTTTTCACTCTTCTTTTATTCTTGGCACAAAATCGATAAATTCCATTTTATAAAAGAACTTTTCAAGTTACAAAAGTAATTAATTTTACTTTCTTATCAATTTTACAATCTTTAAGGCTACATCTAAAAAAACAATTTTATTATAGGCATTCATCCCAATATCTGCATAGGCCATGTTAAACACTTCGTATAATTTACTTACATTTTCTTGATGAATAAATTGAGAAAATTTTTCTGAAAAAATATATTCTTTTTGTGTAAGATAAACTATTTCTTTACGCTTGATGTTTAACATAAAATTTTCGCGTAATAATCGTAAGGAGTAGGTTAAAAATCCTTTTTGTTTTTCTCTTCCGATACGAGCAATCTCATCCACCCAATCAATAATTTCAACAATCTTTTGTGAATATGCCAAACGCATAAGGCTTTTAAAACGTTCAAGGTTTTCATAATCCTGATCTCCGGCATGGACTAAATTTAATGCTTCAAAATAATTTCCATTTGCCAAATGAGCAATATCTAAGGCCTTATCAGGATTTACTCCCAATCGGTCGCAAAGAGCGCTGTATACACTGTCATAATCTATTTTAGGGATTTTAATTAATTGTGTTCGCGATAAAATGGTTGGAATAATTTGTTCCGAATTCTCTGATACCAAAAAGAATAAGGTTTTCTCCGGTGGTTCTTCTATAAATTTTAATAATTTAGTGGCAGCATAAGTATTCATTTTTTCAGGCAGCCAAATAATCATAAACTTATATTCCGATTCGAATGTTTTTAAATTTAACTTTCTAAGGATTTCATAACTCTCATTCTTACTGATTACCCCCTGCTTATTTTCTATTTCAATAATTTCATACCATTTATTTTGGTTAATATATGGATTTTCAATAAGTATTGTACGCCATTGACTGATATAATCATCACTAACAGGATTTTTCTTTATTGTTTTAGAAGTGTTTACCGGAAAGACAAAATGCAAATCTGGATGGATTAGTTTTTTAAATTTCTGGCACGATGAACAAACACCGCATGAATCGTTTCCCTGTTTATTGGTACATGCAATATATTGTGCATACGCAATGGCTAAGGCCAAATTTCCCGAACCTTCGGGCCCTAAAAATAATTGCGCATGGCTAATACGATTCTCCTCAACGGTATAAATTAATTGTTCTTTAATTTTTGATTGCCCTACAACTTCTTTAAACTGCATAGAAATGATTCATTATTCGATAACCTAAATTTTATTATCAACAAAAATAACAATAAACAATTTATATCTATTAAATAAAAAGAATATCTGGAAATTAAAATGTAAAAATTATTTCAGATTTTATATCTTTAACCCTTCTTAATCCTTAACACCATAAATCATGTATTCAATCGACAACTATAATTTTTCAGGGAAAAAAGTACTTATGCGGGTTGACTTCAATGTCCCATTAAATGAAAAACTCGAGATTACCGATGATACCCGAATTATTACAGCTATACCTACAATACAGAAAATATTAGCCGAAGGAGGTTCAATCATTTTATTAACCCATCTCGGAAGGCCTAAAGGAGAGTATAACGAAAAAATGTCGTTAAAAATAATTCTCCCACACCTTAAAAAAGTACTTGACCGTGAAGTGAAATTTGCATCAGATTGTATTGGGGAGGAAACTGAAAATATGGCCAAAAATCTTAAACCCGGAGAAATTTTATTACTTGAAAATTTACGTTTTCATAAGGAAGAAACCGAGGCAGATGAAGAATTTGCAAAAAAACTAGCTAGATTAGGGGATGCCTATGTAAATAATGCTTTCGGAACGGCTCATAGAGCTCATGCCTCAACTTTTACCCTTGCAAAATTTTTTCCAAAAGATAGCATGTTTGGTTATCTGGTAGAAAATGAAATTCAGAATATCGATAAAATTCTATATCAACCCATCCATCCTTTCACAGCTATTTTGGGTGGTTCAAAGGTTTCAACTAAAATTCATATCATCGAAGCATTAATTGAAAAGGTAGATAACTTAATTATTGCAGGAGGTATTGGATTTACTTTTGCCAAAGCGATGGGTGGCAACATTGGAAATTCTTTGGTTGAAGACGATTTTTTAGATTTTGCCCGCCACATCATTAAAGAAGCAGAAAAAAATAAAGTGAAACTTTATTTGCCAACCGACTGTATTGTAGCCGACGAATTTAAAAATGATGCCCGGGTACAACATTGTGATATAATGAAAATCCCTGATGGATGGATGGGACTGGATATTGGAATTAAATCGGCCAATAAATTTGCGGAGGTGATCGAAAATTCGAAAAAAATTCTTTGGAACGGCCCCATTGGAGTGTTCGAAATGCCTAGTTTTTCTATGGGAACACTAAAAACAGCCATGTCTGTAGCCCGTGCTACCGATAAAGGTGCTTATTCATTAATTGGGGGTGGAGATTCTATTGCCGCTGTTAACAAATACAGCTTAGCTCATAAAATTAGTTACATCTCAACAGCTGGTGGTGCATTACTTGAATATCTAGAAGGAAAAGAATTACCCAGCATTAAAGCTATAAAACAAAACCTTACCATCGACCGATATGATTTCGAAGGCAAAAAAGTCTTAATGCGTGTAGATTTTAATGTTCCTCTTAACGAAAATAAAGAGATAACCGACGCTACAAGAATTATCACTGCTTTACCAACTGTTCGAAAGATTCTAGCTGATGGAGGTTCGATAATATTTTTAACACACCTGGGCAGGCCAAAAGGAAAATACGACGAAAACTTATCGTTAAAACATATTTTACCCTTTTTATCTAAATCGCTCGATAGGGAGATTAAATTTGCTTCCGACTGTATTGGCGATGAAGCAAAAAAGGCTGCTAAAGAATTAAAACCAGGTGAATGCCTGATGCTTGAAAATCTTCGATTTCATGATGAAGAAACCAAGGCAGATGAAAATTTTGCCCGCCAATTAGCAGAACTGGGTGATGCGTATGTTTTTAATGCATTCGGTACTGCTCATCGTGCACATGCATCAACATATACCATTGCCAAATTTTTCCCTAACGACAAAATGTTTGGTTACCTGGTAGAAAATGAAATAAATAATATCGATAAGGTTGTAAAACAAGCCAAAAGCCCTTTTACAGCAATTATTGGAGGATCTAAAGTTTCTACTAAAATCCATATCATACTGGCATTGCTCGAAAAAGTGGATAACCTGATCATTGGCGGAGGAATTGTATACACGTTTATTAAAGCAATGGGTGGAAAAATAGGAAACTCGCTGGTAGAGAATGACCATCTGGAAACTGCAAAAAAAATCATGGCAAAAGCCAGGGAAAACGGAGTTAATCTTTATATTCCATCAGACTGTATCATAGCTGATGATTTTAAAAATGATGCTAATATTGAACATTGCGAAATAGATCAAATTAAAGACGGCTGGATGGGCTTAGATATTGGTATAAAATCAGCTAACCAGTTTACACAAGTCATTGAAAGCTCATCAACTATTTTATGGAACGGCCCAATCGGTGTTTTTGAGATGTCGAACTTCTCAATGGGAACCTTAAAAGTGGCTATGGCAGTTGCGCGCGCTACTGACAAAGGTGCTTTTTCCTTAATTGGCGGAGGCGACTCCATATCTGCGGTAAATAAATTTAGTTTGGCCTATAAAATAAGTTATATCTCCACTGCTGGTGGTGCATTGCTCGAATATATAGAAGGAAAACAATTACCTGCTTTAAAAGCTATTACTGAAGATATATAATTGTTATTGTAAAAAACCCAATTTTGAATTAAATTGTGTTTTCTTATTTTTAAACTTAAAAACAGGAGGTAACTATGTTAGAAAAATATAATATTCCATCCATTCAGGATGCAGACCTAAACGGGAAAGTGGTTTTGGTAAGAGTTGATCATAATGTAGTTAAAAAAGGTGAGATTCATGATCCTTATCGAATTGATGCTACTATCGGCACTCTTTATCATATCAATGCAAAAGGAGGAAAAATAATTTTAATGACACATGTGGGCCGTCCACGTGATAAAAAAACAGGGGAGATAAAAATTAGCAAAGACACTTCCGTTGAACCCATTGTTGAATATTTGAGAAATAAACTACACGTAAATATGAAAGTGCCAGACTTTTACCCTCATGAAAATAAAGGATATCTGGGCATTGAAACATCCATTAATCATTTGATTCGTGAATTGAAAGAAGGAAAAATTGATGGAATCTATTTACCTAATACTCGATGGTTTCAAGGAGAAGAGGCTAAGGGTTCAGATAAGGATCGTTTTGCTAACCAGCTAGCCGGACTGGCAGATATTTTTGTAAACGATGCCTTTGGATCATGGCAGCCCCATGCATCTACGGTTGGCGTTAATAAATATTTACCATCATATGCAGGATTTTTAATGCAAAAAGAAATTGAAAACCTTGAAAGGATATACAGCCCACAATCGCCATTTATCGCTGTAGTAGCAGGTTCAAAATTCGACACTAAAATTGATTCATTATACGCCCTTATTAAAAAAGCAGATTATCTTGTTTTAGGTGGTGTTATATACAATGCTTATTTATCGGCAAAATATGGTTTAGATATTAAAGGAATATCTGAAGATGATATGAAACATGCCAAAGAATTTGTAGAGTTTAGTAAACAATATCCGGGCAAGTTAGTTGAGTTGCCTTTTATTGTTGAATCGGATACATTAGAAGGCCGACAAAAAGAAAAATATCGCGTACATAATATTCATGAATTAAAACCCGGCACAAAATTAAATTACATACTTGATATTGCAAAAGAGTCGTTTCAGGAAGAAAAAATTACAAAGATATTCTCATCCGCACGAACCATTTTCGTGAATGCAGTTATGGGATTTACTCCCCATTTTAATGAAGGAACAATTGCCCTGGACGAACTTATCGACGAAAACTATGAAGCCGTTAAGCTTTATGGAGGTGGAGATACTATGCAAGAATTAAAAAGATTACTCCCCGGATTATACATTGTAGCACTTGATAGCCCTAAATATTACATCTTTACAGGGGGTGGGGCTGTACTAAAAGCTATACAAGAGGGAACAACTTTAGGAATTGAACCCGTAAAAGCTTTAACCAAATAAAAAAAAATCGCATTTTTGTATTCAATTTTTATAAAGAAGTCAATCCATAAATTGACTTCTTTTTTTCCAGATTTAAAACACAAAAACAATTCAACATGAAAGCATTTAAGGCATACGATATTAGAGGAATTTATAATGAAGATTTTAACAAAGATGATGTTTATAAAATAGGATTCTTTCTTCCTGAACTGTTAAAAGCAGATAATGTTCTGGTAGGCAGGGATGTACGAAATTCTTCCGATGAAATTTTTGAGTATTTAGCACAGGGAATTATTGACAGCGGTGCTAATGTCTATAATATTGGTATTTCTACAACTCCCATGGTTTACTATATTACAGCAAAACACAAATTTGCCGCATCCGTTCAAATAACGGCTTCGCATAATCCTGCCGAATATAATGGAATGAAAATTTCTAAATTTAATGCATTGCCTGTGGGTTACGATACCGGCCTTAAACAATTGGAAGAAATGATTCAAAGCAGGGAAATTATGGTTGCCCATAAAAAAGGAAAAATAATCGACTATAAAGTTAAAGATGAATATATTGAATTCCTGAAAACCTATGTTCAGGATTACTCCAGTTTAAAAATTGCCATCGATTGCTCAAATGGAATGGCAGCATTGTTAATCAAAAAAATTTTAGGTAAAAATCCAATTTATTTGTTCAATGAATTGGATGGTACCTTCCCTAATCATGAACCTAATCCGCTAATTGAGGAAAATGTTGCATATCTTAAAAAAACTGTTTTAGAAGAAAAATGCGATATTGGAATTATTTTCGATGGTGATGCTGACCGTGTAATGTTTGTTGATGAAAAAGGGAAATTTATTTCTCCTGATTTAATTATTGGATTAATGGGACATTATTTTCTTGAAAAAGAAAAAGGAAAAGTGCTGGAGGATATTCGTACTTCAAAAGCTGTAAAAGAATATGTTGAAGAGTTAGGTGGAGAAATGCATACCTGGCGTGTAGGAAGGGCTTATGCTGCATTAAAACTCAGAGAAATAAAAGGAATTTATGGCGGTGAATTAGCAGGACATTACTATTTTCGAGATTTCTTTTATTCCGACTCCGGAATTATGGCAGCATTAATTGTTCTTAATATCTTATCAAGATTTAAGCAAGAAGGAAAATCTATGGCTGAGCTTATTGCCAAAATTAAAAAATATGAAAGCTCAGGTGAACTAAACTTTAAAATTGAACAAAAAACAGAGGCCATGGAGGCATTGAAAGATTATTTTGTTGCAGAAGAAGAACCCATGGAAATTCTTGACTTTGATGGCTATCGGTTGGATTTCAAAGATTGGTGGTTTAATGTCCGGCCATCGAATACCGAACCTTATTTGCGTGTTTTAGCCGAGGCCAATAACAAAGAAATTTTAAAAGAAAAAATTAATGAGATAGAAACAATTATTAAAAAATTTAAATAAACGATTACCAATTATACTTTTCCAAAGTTTAAACTTTGGAAAAGTATCTTTACCTTTTATATTTCATCGCCATTTTTTAACAAATCAACTAATACTTTTAATTGGATTAATCGCAATAATAAAGCCAGAATCATGGTAAAAACAAGAATAGCAATAAATTTATAAATCCATTTAAAGTCTAGGTTAACAGAAATAATTGAAAAAAGAAGTACCCCTCCAATAAATAGAACAAAAATTGCTATTCGTTTTAAACCAAAAGAAAATTGAAAAATTTTCTTTGCCAGCAAAACCTGGAATATTGCAACCAAAGTTTGGGTAACCAGGCTGGCAATAGCAGAACCCAGGGCATAATACTTTGGTATTAAAATAAAATTAAGTGAGATATTAACAATTACTCCTCCCACAGCCATAATGTTTAACTTACGCAAACTCCCATTAGCAGTTAATAATGTGCCAAAAATATAACTGGTTGAAATCCCAAAGAAACATAAAATCAAAATTCCAAATATAGTAGACGAAATTTCGACATGATGATGATACAACAAATCAATTAGCTCGGTTCGGTAGAAATAAGAGGCAAAAGTAATCCCAACAACAGGAACGATTAAAAGTAAAAATGAAAATAAAGTAAGCTGTTGGATTGATTTTTTTTGTTTTAACATACGCGAAAACATGGGTAAAAGTAATCCTGCATATAGAAAAGCGAACATTGCTGCTGCATCGAGTATTCTGAAACCCTGAGCATAAATTCCAGCCTGTTCTTTTCCATCTGGAAGCATTCGCTCTAACATCACCGAATCGATTCGGTAATAAAAGGCCATTAATAAAGAAAGTAAAGCAAATGGATAGCTCTTTTTGAGAATAACAATAAAATAGGTGCGGTCGAACTTGAGTTTTAAAAATTGTGCTTTACTGTAAACAATCCCCAATGATAAAACCAAAGTAGTTAAATATGCTGCAGTTTGGGCATAAACAAACCATTCGATTTGAAACGGGCTTTTTGTAACTCCTCCCCATAGTATTAATCCGCAAATCACAATCATAATAAAACGATCCAGAACTGAGATAATACTATCCGTTTTAAAATAATGCAACCCGCTTAAATTAGACCTTAAATACAAAATAAACGAAGCTACAAACTGATTAAAAATCAGAAAAATCAATAAAAAAAACTGCCTCCCTTCATAACCCACAAATATGGCTGCAATAATAGTAACAATAGTATATACCAAGGCTAGCAATAACCGTAAACTAACAATACTCGATAAAGATTTACTCAATAGATGGCTGTTTTGCGCAATATTTCGATTGTTGTAATTAGTAATACCTAAATCGAGCAGTATACTAAGAAGAAGAGAAAAATTAAAAAGCGAGAAATACAATCCATACTCTTCGGCGCCAACTACATTCTGTACCGTTCGATCAATCCCAAAAATCCAAAAAGGTTTGATCAACAGGTTAAGAAACAGAAGCAAGGTTAAATTGGTAAAAAATTTCCTTCTCAAAACAGTAATATGATTTGTAGTACAAATTTAGTAAAGTTTAAGTGTAAAAAAGCATAATAATTATGCATAATATAAAAACCATACTATTTCTTAAAAAGTAAATAAAATATCATTAATTTTTTAGCATCTTTGTTAAAAGATAGATTAATCAATATTTAAAACATTTCGTTTTGAACATCGCAGTAAATACAAGGCTTCTTATAAAAAATAAACTGGAAGGTATCGGTTGGTTTACTTTTGAAACATTTAAGCGCATCACTCAAAACCATCCAGAACATCAATTTTATTTTATTTTTGATCGACCTTTTAGTAAAGATTTTATCTTTTCAAAAAATATCCATCCAATAGTAATTGGCCCTAAAGCACGTCACCCATTTTTATTTTACTTGTGGTTTGAATTTTCAATTCCCCAAATTTTAAAAAAAATTAATGCCGATTTGTTTATTTCTCCTGATGGATACCTTTCTTTAAAATCCCCAATTAATTCATTGGCTGTAATTCATGATATTAATTTTATTCATTTTTCTAAAGGACTACCTTTTTTGCAGCAAAAGTATTACCGGTATTTTTTCCCCAAATTTGCGAAAAAGGCTAATCGTATTGTTACTGTATCTGAATTTTCAAAAAAAGATATAAGCAAACAATTTAATGTAAAAAATGATTTGATAGATGTGGTTTATAACGGAGCAAATGAGATTTACCAACCCATTTCCAAGAAAGAAAAAGAAAAAACCAAACAAAAATTTACGCAAGGCAATGATTTTTTCATTTTTGTAGGTGCGCTTAGTCCCCGAAAAAATATTAGTAATTTACTTTTGGCTTTCGAAAAATTTAAGGAGCAAACTAGTAGTAATGTTAAATTATTAATTGTTGGCGAAAAGATGTTTAAAACAAAAAAAATAAATCATATTTATAAAGATTTACACTATAAAGATGATATTATTTTCGCTGGAAGAATGATTCCTGAAGATCTAAAGCTTTTATATGGTTCGGCTTTAGCTTTAACCTTTGTTCCTTATTTCGAAGGATTTGGCATCCCTATTATTGAGGCCATGCATTGCAACATACCGGTTATTACATCGAATGTAACATCCATGCCCGAAGTAGCTGGCGATGCCGCATTATTGGCTGACCCTTTTTCAATAGAATCAATTACTGATGCGATGAGAAAAATTTATGAAGACAAAAATTTAAGCAATCAACTTGTTGAAAAAGGAAAAATACAGCAACAAAAATTTAGCTGGGACAAAACAGCTGATAAATTATGGAAGAGTATAGAAATGGTACTTTATGAAAAGTAAAATCCCATTAACAAGCCATTACAAAAAGGGGGTAACAGAAGCCGGTTGTGATGAAGCCGGACGCGGATGCCTTGCCGGGCCGGTTGTGGCTGCTGCTGTAATTCTTCCTGTTGGTTTTACTCATCCTTTATTAAACGACTCAAAATTATTAACCGAAAAAATACGATATCAACTACGGGAAGAGATTGAAAATTCAGCTTTGGCTTTTGCCATTGGTATAATCAATAACAAAAAAATTGATGAAATAAACATCCTAAAAAGTTCAATATTAGCCATGCACAAAGCACTTGATGGACTTCATAAAAAATTTGAACATATTATTATTGATGGCAACAAATTTTTGAACTATAAAGATATTCCTCATCAGTGTATTGTTAAGGGAGATTCGAAATATTATTCTATTGCTGCTGCATCGATCCTTGCTAAAACCTATCGTGATGATATAATGACTGAACTCCACAAATTGCATCCGGAATATAACTGGCGAAAGAACAAAGGCTACCCTACCAAACAACACAGAGAGGCCATTGAAAAATACGGGGTAACACCCTATCACAGGATGAGTTTTCGTTTATTAGACAAACAATTAAGTATTGATTTTTGATAAAAGTGATGCATAAAATCAAACAGCAAATATTAATATTAAAAGAATCTCCTAATATTTTTGCCCGTATATGTTTTAAAATTGTTTTAAAGATTTATTTATTTGGAAAATTTTGTGTGAATCAGCGATATAGGTCAGAAAAAATTAGCAATTTTTTATACCCAAAAAGTATTCACCAAATATCTACTTTTACCCAAAATCACCGTTATCCGATATTATTTAAACTGTGTGAAAATTTGATCTCTAATTGCGAAACAACCAGAATTCTTTCCTTTGGTTGTTCTACAGGTGAAGAAGTGAATTCACTACGGGAAATATTCTCCAAACCAATAATTTATGGTACGGATATCAACAAATATTGTATCCAAAAAGCAAGAAAAAAATTTAATCATTCTAAAAATATCTTTATCCATTCATTATCCATTACATTTGATAAACTTACTGATCTGGATGTTATATTTTGCATGGCTGTATTTCAACACCCTGTCAACAGACATGATCTCTCCCTAAAGGAAAGCAAATATCCTTTTGCCAAATTCAATGAAGAGATATCCCGTCTCGACCAAAAATTAAAAAAAGGGGGGCTTTTCATTATAGACCATGCTGATTTTAATTTTATGGAAACTTCGGTAAGTAAACATTACAAACCCTTAGAAGTTAAAGAAAATCGAATTATTCGAAATCGGCCGGCCTTTAATCGTGAGAATATAAAAGTGTCTTCCCAAACAAATTTCTATCGAATTTTTAAAAAAATTGACTAACAAAAAAATAAGCTATTTCTTATTCCCTGCCAATTGCCCACAGGCAGCATCAATATCCTGCCCACGGCTACGACGAACATTTACCACTAAATTTTTACTTTTCAAAAAAGTTACAAACTGGTCAAATGTTTCATTCGATGATTTTCTAAATCGTTTATCACGGGTATAATTGTATTCAATAACATTAATTTTAACCGGGAAATTTTTACAATACTCCGCTAAATCTTTGGCATCATTTAATGAATCGTTTATTCCATCCATTAATAAATACTCAAAAGTAATTCGTTGCCCGGTTTTCTGATTAAAATATACCAGCGCATCTCTTAAATCATCTATCGAATTATGTTTATTTACCGGCATAAAGCCACTTCTTTTTTTGTTATTTGCAGCATGTAAAGAAACGGCTAAATTAAATTTTATCTGATCGTCGGCTAACTTCCTAATCATTTTAGGTAATCCAACGGTCGACAAGGTAATGCGTTGTGGCGACATTCCCAGTCCGCTTTCTGAAGTAATGTGCTGGATAGCTGCTAAAACATTGTCGTAATTTAATAATGGTTCCCCCATGCCCATTAAAACAATATTGGTTAAAGAAAGATTATATTTCTCCTGGGCCAATTTCATAATTTCTGTAACCTGATGAAAAATTTCTCCAACGGTTAAATTTCTTTTCAACCCCATTTTTCCGGTTGCACAAAACTCACACCCTAAATTACATCCTACTTGCGATGAAATACACGCCGTTGCCCTATTATCAGTTGGTATTAAAACTCCTTCAACCAATAAACCATCTATTAATTTAAACGCTATTTTTATGGTTTTATCTTTACTAATTTGCAAATGTCCTATTTCTAGTGCTTGAAAATAAAAATGGGTTTTTAGCAATTCTCGCAAATCTTTTGAAAGACTGGTCATCTCATCAAAATTAGAAACCTGCTTGTTCCATAACCATTCAAAAATTTGTTTCGCCCGAAAAGGTTTTTCATTATGTTTAATTAAAAAATCTTTTAAATCATTAAACGTAAAAGATAAAATATCATTTTTTTTAGACGCAGCATTCATAAAATAAGATGTTTTTTGAATATATTTGTTTTGCAAAGGTATACTAACCTGATTAATTCAAAAACTTTATGTATGATTCTTATAATGATAAATCATATTTTTAAAGTTACCTTTAAACCTGTTTTACAAAAAACAATCTAATAGCTTTATAAGTTATATTAAATGAAAAAAATTATCTATTAAATTTTAAATACTATGAAAAAAATTATCATTTTACTATTTACAGTATTTCTTTCGTTCAGCTCTTTGCTAAGAGCTGATGAAGGAATGTGGTTATTACCACTTATCCAACAATTAAACATTGAGAAAATGCAGGAAATGGGTTTAGAACTTTCTGCTGAAGAAATTTACAGTATTAATCAATCCAGCTTAAAAGATGCCATCGTAATTTTTGGCAGAGGTTGTACCGGTGAAGTTATATCAAAAGAAGGATTAATTTTAACCAATCACCATTGTGGTTATGGAGCTATCCAGGAACATAGTACTACAGAACACGACTACCTTAAAGATGGTTTCTGGGCAATGAATAAAAAAGAAGAGATTCCCACCCCCGGACTTACAGTAACTTTTTTGGTAAAAATTGAAGATGTAACCGAACAGATATCTGCTGAATTTACTGATACAATGTCTGAATCTGAACGACAAGAGATGGCATATAATAAAGGGAAAGAAATTGCTGCAGAAGCTACCGAAGAAACTCATTACGATGCACGTGTACAAAGCTTTTTTGGTGGAAATCAATATTATTTATTGGTTTATGAAACATTTAAAGATGTACGAATGGTAGGTGCGCCACCCTCATCTATTGGTAAATTTGGTGCCGATACAGACAACTGGATGTGGCCTCGCCATACCGGAGATTTCTCATTATTCAGAGTTTATGCTGATAAAGACAATAAACCTGCCGAATATTCAAAAGATAATGTTCCATACCAACCGAAACATCATTTGCCAATTTCATTAAAAGGAATTGAGAAAAATGATTTTGCTATGATCTTAGGATACCCGGGAGGTACGCAACGATATATGACTTCGTGGGAAGTTGATGAGCGTATAAATGTCACCAATGCTAACAGAATATATATCAGAGGCATCAGACAAGACCTAATGTTAGAAGATATGTTAGAAGACGATGAGATAAGAATTAAATATTCATCAAAATATTCAGGTTCTACGAACTACTGGAAAAATTCGATTGGCATGAATAAAGCCCTAAAACAATTAAAGATTTATGATGAAAAGCTTGAAGAAGAAAAGGCTTTTATGGATTGGGTGAATGAAAAACCGGAACGTAAAGAAAAATATGGAGAAGCTTTATCTCTAATCGAAAAATCAGTAAAAAACCGTAAAGATTATATTTATGTTACCCAGTATATTAGCGAAGCTCTTTTACGAGGTACAGAAATTGTTTCATTAGCTACACGATTATCAAGGTACGAAGACGGGCTAAAAGCGGATGATGAAGAAAAGGTTAAAGCAACCGTTGAGGAAATAAAAAATATGGCCAGAGGCTTTTATAAAGATTACAATGCTCCAACGGATCAGAAAATTGCTAAAGCCATGTTTAAAACATTTGCCGAAAATGTGGAAAAACAATATCAACCCGAAG
Organism: Bacteroidota bacterium; assembly: GCA_034189025.1. Lineage (GTDB taxonomy): Bacteria > Bacteroidota > Bacteroidia > Bacteroidales > UBA12077 > UBA12077. Next base: position 18,709 of record JAXHVS010000025.1, on the reverse strand, counting down.
TTTTTGAAACCATTGAATCAAAATATAAAAATGATTATGCCAAATATATCGATAAGATGTTTAGCAAATCTGTGTTAACTGATTCAACGGAATTGTGGGACTTCCTGGAAAAACCGTCGGTAAAAAAACTACAAAAAGATCCTGCCTATTCGGCTGCTCAATCAATATATAAAAAATATCGTGAACTATACCAGAAAATTAGCCCGCTATATGCTGATTATGATAAAGGACACAGGCTATATGTAAAGGGAATTATGGAAATGAAAGACGGAGAAGCGCTTTATCCTGATGCGAACTTTACTATGCGCTTAACCTATGGCGAAATATTAGACTATTATCCAAGAGATGCTGTACATTATGACTATGTTACAACCTTGACAGGTGTGATGGAGAAAGAAGATCCTGACAACTGGGAATTTGTTGTACCTGAAAAATTAAAGCAACTTTATAAAGATAAAGATTATGGCCGTTATGCCATGAAATCAGGAGAAATGCCGGTGGCATTTATTAGTACCAACGATATTACCGGAGGAAATTCAGGCAGCCCGGTAATTAATGGAAAAGGACATTTAATAGGAACTGCATTCGATGGTAACTGGGAAGCAATGAGCGGTGATATTGTTTTTGAACCAGAATTACAAAGAACTATCAGTGTTGATGCCAGATACACTCTTTTTATCATCGACAAGTTTGCCGGAGCAAAAAATCTTATCGAAGAAATGACCATTATTGAATAAAATAAAGAAAGAATTAGTTGATACAGGCTCAGCAAATGCTGGGCCTGTTTTTTATTTCTTTAAGGTTTATTATCTTTAACCCAAAATAAAATGGCTACAAAAATTACGATATATACTGATGGCTCTGCAAGAGGAAACCCAGGCCCTGGTGGTTATGGAATTGTCTTATTATCGGGCAAACACAGGAAAGAGCTATCTGAAGGGTATCGGAAAACAACCAATAACCGAATGGAACTGCTAGCCGTAATTGTAGCACTCGAAAAATTAAAGAATGATGGTTGTGAAGTGGATGTTTATACCGACTCGAAATATGTTGCCGATGCAGTGGAAAAAGAATGGGTGTTTGCATGGGAAAAAAAACAATTTAAAACAAAAAAAAATCCCGACTTATGGATTCGGTTTCTTAAAGTTTATCGAAAACACAGGGTAACTTTTCACTGGGTTAAAGGGCATGCTAACAATAAAGAAAATGAACGCTGCGACAAACTGGCAGTTGAAGCATCCTATAATCATCAACTTAAAATTGACGAAGCATACGAAAATACTGAAAAAAATATATTCTAAAGCAGCCTTAATAACGCCATCAGTGCAACCCTATTTAATTAGTTGGTTTAAATATACACCGGCAACATTAATTAAAAACTTAAATTGCCCATCGTTAATTATTCAGGGAGATTAAAGATATTCAAATAAATATGGATGAGGCACAAAAGCTTGCAAATGCTACAGAAAAAGCAAGCATGGTAAAGATTAAAAATATGAATCATATCTTAAAAACCATTCATGGTGGCCAGCAGGAAAATATTCAATCATATACAAACCCTGCATTAAAAATAAACAAACAACTCATTAAAACTTTAGATCAATTTATTAACAAACAAATGATATGAACACAGAATTAGACAGAAAGTTGAATAATCCAGACAATTATAAATTTCATATTTTTTATTACAATCCAAGAGATAAAAGAATAATTGTACCAAAACAGGATAAATGGAGGGGATGGACGCTAAATTTTGGAAACATTTATGCCTATTTGGTAATCCTTTTACTTATATTAATTATGATACTTGCCTCATTGTTTTTATAAAAGCCCTTTTTTATATTTTTAATTTTTAGTTCTTTTGTAAGATTAAATCATAACGTCATGGAAATCTTAAACACCGGGTACGGTGTGTTTTTTCTTTTAACGACCATTGGCATTTTCTTAGGAAGAATAAAAATAAAAGGGATTTCTTTAGATACCTCTGCTATCTTTTTTATAGCGCTAATTTTTGGCTACTATGATTTAACTATTCCAGATATTATCCAACAGATCGGACTTATTTTTTTTATGTACAGTGTTGGCATTCAAGCCGGTCCCGGTTTTTTTGAATCTTTTAAAAGAAGAGGCCTGCAATTAGTAACCCTTGCAATTACCCTTAGTTTTTCTGGAGGAATTATCACAATTATACTAGCTAAACTCTTCGATATAGATATGCATATGGCGGTAGGTTTATTTACAGGCTCATTAACCAGTGCTTCCAGTTTAGCTGTAACCCTCGAAAACACCCAATCATCACTTCCGGGGATAGGTTTTGGAATAGCTTTCCCTTTTGGAGTTATTGGAGTAGTATTAATGACAAGGCTTTCGCCAAGAATATTTAACATTGATATTAAAAAAGAAGAACAGAATTATTTACGCGAAATAAATGCCCAGTATCCCAAATTAGTTAATAAAAACTTCATTGCCGAAAATAAGAATATTTTTGGAAAAACCATTGGAGAGCTCAACCTGCGCTCTACAACGAATACTAATATCTCAAAAGTATACCAAAAATATTCAACCATTAATCCTAAAGCATCCACAGTTATTAGAGAGGGAGATATTATTAGAGCTTGTGGTACATCCGAAGATCTTCATAAATTAAAAGAAATAATAGGAAATGAAACAACAAAACAAATCCCTGCAACCAAAAAAATTGTAATCAGACATTTTCTGGTTACTAATAATAAAGCTTTAAATATACCTTTTGGAGAACTTGCTTTGCTTCAAAAATATAATGCAACGGTTACATCAATCCGACGAAGTGGTATCGATATTACGCCAAATGCCAACAGCCGTTTTCGATTTGGAGACAAAATAACGGTAGCCGCTCCTGAAGAAAACATGAAAAGAATAGGCTCATTGGTTGGTGATGACCGAAAAAAACTCGATGAACTCGATTTTCTTCCAGTTGTAACAGGAATTCTTTTAGGTATTTTCATTAGCTTTATCAGGATCCCAATTTATAAAGATTTTTCATTTAGTATCGGGTTAACAGGAGGTGTTTTAATTGCCGGATTAATTTTAAGCAAAATAGGAAAAACAGGAAAAATCATTTGGAATATTTCGGGTTCATCTAATCAATTTCTTCGAAAACTGGGATTAATCTTTTTCCTTTCCAGTGTAGGAACTGATGCCGGGGCATTAATTATTGATACCATAAAAGCCAATGGGGTCAGCCTTTTTTTAATGGGTGTAGCCATTACCATAATCCCTATGTTTACTGTATTGCTTGTAGGAAGATATATTTTAAAAATAAACTTTTTACAATTATTAGGTGCACTAACAGGAAGTATGACCAGTACTCCTGCCTTATCGGCCATTGAACCGATAACAAAAACCAATGCCCCACAAGTTACTTACGCTATGGTATATCCTTTAGCCTTAATTATTATCATTATAACAAGCCAACTTATTACCTTATTTTAATTTAAAAAAATACAAAACCCATTAAAACCCATACATGCAACGAATGCATCTATGGGTTTTTTCGGTATTTGAATCAATCATTTTCTAAGGCAAACTATTTTTAAAATCCAGATAACGGTTAGTATATTCTTCCCCGCCTGGAGAACCAATACTTTGCCAAAATTCATCAATACTTTCTAATCGATTTTCAGGGCTTGGGTGAGTGCTTAAAAATGCGGGAGGCGTAGGCTGTCCTTCCATTTTTTCAAAAAAGGCTGAGATCCCTTTGGGATAGTAATTATAATCACCCGTACCATCCGCTGTATACCGAACAGCATACTCATCGGCTTCATATTCGTGATCCCTGCTAAATGCAAGCGAACCAAGGCCCTGGGCAAGATCAGCAGCTATTTGAGCTAAGGTAGAGGGGTCATCACCTAGTAAAGCAGATAAAAGAATAGAAAAACCATACTGTTTTGTCATAGCCTTTGTAGAATGCCTCCGATCAGCATGAGCCATCTCATGAGCCATAACTCCTGCAAACTGGGCTTCGTTATCTAAAAACTTAATAATTCCGGTATAAAAATACATTTTACCACCGGGCACACAGAAAGCATTTAATACCTCATCGTTATCAATAATATAAACATCCCATGAAAATTCATTAGCATAACGCAAATCATCCGACCTTAAAAGTGCGTCACGAATGGCTCTAAGATGATCGTATGCTTCAAGGTTGGCCGAAGGGCTTAAAATAGGATATTCTTCAGGTTCATTCATCAATTGATTATGAAACTCTTCCCCAAATTCAATGTCTTGTTCCAACGTAAAAAAGTTTAGGCCTCCATCTTCGTCACAAGAATTTAAAGCTGTCATAAAAAATACTGACACAATAATATACATCTTTCTTCTCATATCAATATTGTTTAATTTAACACCTATTTTATCATTAATTACGATTCTTTTATACTTTCAATTATCGTTAAAGCCCAAATACTTAAAATTCCCTATTTAACATTTTTTAGATAAAGCTAATTTAGTTTGAAATTTTTAAAAATGTTAAAAAAACTTATATTATTTAAAACAAAAATAAAAACATTATTATATTGCATAAAATTTGATGAAAGAATAAGAAAAGAAAGCATCTTTTTGTATGAAAAAACATATTCTTTACATTATCCTTCTATTTTTTGTTACAACAAGCGGTTTTGCACAGTTTGGCCAAAATAAGGTAATGTACGACCGGTTTGATTTTGAAGTTTATAATACACCACATTTTGACATCTATAATTATTTAAAAAATGATTCGCTTTTATTAGGCCTTGGCCAACTATCGGAACGATGGTATATGCGCCACATGGCTATATTCGCTGATACACTGGAGAACAGCCCGATTATTCTATATAACAATACTGCCGATTTTAAACAAACCACGGTTATTTCAGGCTTAATTGGAGTGGGCACGGGTGGTGTAACCGAAGGATTTAGAAGCCGGGTTGTTATTCCAATTATGGTTTCGAACAAAGAAACCGACCATGTACTGGGCCATGAGATGGTTCATGTTTTTCAATACAATTTAGTTAGAGAAAACGATAGTCTTTCCTTCAGTTCCTTAAGCAATACGCCATTGTGGATGATTGAAGGGATGGCCGAATTTTTATCCATTGGAGCCCAGGACAACCGAACATCCATGTGGATGCGCGATGCAATCATCCATGATAAAATGCCCTCAATAAAAGATATGACCACCAAACCCGGTGAATATTTCCCCTATCGTTACGGACATGCTTTCTGGGCTTTTGTTACCGGTGTTTGGGGTGATAACATTATGCAACCTCTTTTTTATAATACCTTACGATATGGTATGGATTATGCTTTTCAAGATATCCTTCATTTGAAACCTGATAGTTTGTCTAAAATATGGGCACAAGCTACCAAAGAATATTATACCCAACAATTTGAAGATACTATTCCTCCCGTAGGAGATGTTTTATTTAACAAAGAAAAAGGTGGAGAAATAAATCTTTCGCCAGTGTTAAGCCCTGATGGTAATTATATTACTTTTCTTTCCAATAAAAATGTTATTGATGTTGACCTTCTTTTAGCCGAATCTAAAACAGGTAAAATTATATCAAAACTTACCTCTTCTTTAAGAAAATCTCATATCGATGATTTTAACTATATCGAGGAAGCAGGGTCATGGTCGCCTGATGGCAAACAATATATTCTTACAACCTTTACCAAAGGAAAAAACAAATTTTTAATCGTATCGTTAAAAGATAATAAAGCTAAAAACATCAAAGAGATAGAAATTGAAGGAGTTGAAACGCTGGTAAACCCCGAATGGTCTCCCGATGGCAAAAGCATTGTTTTTAACGGATTAGTTAATGGTAAAAGCGATTTATATTTATATGATCTTGAAACAGGTGAAACAGAACAACTAACCAACGATTATTATTCTGACTTGCAACCCAGCTGGTCTGCCGATGGAGAAGAAATTGCATTTATTTCGGATCGTGGCAACGATACCCACTTAGAAAAACAAATTTATGGCACATACAAATTATGTGTTATAAAAAGAAAAAGCAAACAAGTACTTGTTTATGATCTGTTCCCCGGAGCAGATATTTTCAGCCCACAATATTCTCCTTTCGATTCGTCATTATATTTCTTATCCAATGCTGATGGATATAGAAATTTATACAGATACGAAATTCATACTGGCGAAGTTTTCAAACTCACAAAATTTTCAACAGGGATTACAGGAATTACAGACTTAGCTCCATCGTATAGTGTGTCTCGCAAAACAGGACAAATTGCCTATACTTTTTACCGAAACGGAAACTACGAAATTTATCTTGCAGAACCCGAAAATTTTTTAAAAATCCCTATTGACCCAACTTCGGTTAACCGAAAAAATGAATATTTACCTCCAGGCAAAGACAGGTTATATAATGTTGTAAATCATAACTTAAACTATAGCAAATCATTCCCAAAAGATTCGTTTAATATTCAGGAATACGATCCAAAATTCAAGTTAGAATATATTGGCTCCAATGGCGTTGGTGCAGGTACAAGCACCTATGGCACCTTCATATCGGGTGGTGTTAGCATGTTATTCAGCGATATGCTAAAATATCACCAAATTTATACCATGCTTAATATTAATGGCGAAGTTTACGATTTTGGTGGGCAAGTAGCCTACATCAACTCAGAAAAACGGATAACCTGGGGTGGCTCATTCTCACACTTCCCCTATCGGGGAATGTATTATTCGTATAAGCAAGATTCATTGCCTGATGGAACACCTACATTTATTGAAAATTATAATTTGGTGCGTATATTCGAAGAAACCTTTTCGCTATTATCAAACTACCCAATATCAACTAAATTAAGACTTGAAGGAGGATTCTCATATGCCAGATACAGTTACCGAATAGATAGTATTAATTATTACTACTGGGCCGATGAGGTAACAGGATATCCTATGGGGTATATTGGACAAAATAAACAAAAAGTTGAAGATGTTCCCGACCCCTATAACATTGGAAGTGTATATTTTGCTTTTGTTGGCGATGATTCAAACTTTGGAATAACCTCGCCACTCAGTGGGTACAGATACAGATTCCAGGTAGGCCAAATGTTTGACCATTATAATATTACAAATATAAACTTTGATTTAAGAAAATATTTTTTTGCCAAACCCCTAAGTTTCGCCTTTCGATTGCTACATTATGGCCGATACGGGAAAAGTGCAAATAAATTATATCCAATATTCTTAGGGAATGAATATATTATCAGAGGATACAATTATAATGCTTTTTACAAAAGGGATAACCTATATACAGAAAACTATTTAGATGTTAACAGAATTAGCGGAAGCAAAATTTTAACCTTTAATGCTGAGGTAAGACTCCCATTTACAGGAATAGAAAGATTATCATTGATAAAATCAAAATATCTTTATTCAGACTTAAATCTTTTTTTCGATGCAGGTATAGCCTGGACAAAAGATAAATTCCCCTGGTTATCAAGCAGTGATATCCGGTTTAACTGGAATCCGGATCCTAACTACTATACACCTATTTATAGCTTAGGGGCATCGTTGCGTATAAACTTGTTTGGATATGCTATTTTAGAACCTTACATTGCTATTCCGTTTCAGATAGAAGATGTGCCCTTTTCAACAGGATTTGTAATTTCAGGAGGCGGATGGTAATCGTTTAATCATCTTTTACTTCTTCGTAGTCAATATAATCGCCTATATCATCATCAATTTTTTTATTTTGTTTTGATGATGATTTAATCGTAACATCTCCTTCTTTTTTCTGTTGAGTTTGATGATGCGAATCTTTATATTGATTTTGCATATTCTTAACATATTTCTTTAATATAAACCGGGTAACTACCCTGATAAGAAAAAATATGATAAATAATATTAATATAAAACGTGCCAGTGCCATTTGTTTACTTCCTTTCTTTTTTTAAATTATTGTGTAGTACAAAGTAATTGTTCCTAAAATCAGGTGCATTATTCCTAATTAAATCAACAAATTGAGATTTATCCCTTTTATCGTCTCTTAAACTCAAATTAAACTGATTTACAAAATGAAAATCAGAATCATCTTCATCAAAGTCAACTTCATTTAATTTTTGGATAAAGAACACAATTTTATTTAGATCTTCAATATACATTTCCTCCTCATCAACATTAATTTTTAGTTTTGATGACAGTGCAATTTTGTATAATAATTTTTTATCAATCATAAAAATGATAAATCGTATGATGGAAACAAATATATTAATAAACATTTTTTACTTTTGCAAAATTAAAATAAACAAAACATTAATTAAATTAAATCTTCATGGAAACGGTTGTTAGTGGTATAAGATCAACAGGAAACCTGCATTTAGGCAACTATTTTGGTGCATTAAAAAATTTTATAAAAATGCAGCACGAAAATAATTGCTATTTTTTTATAGCCGATTACCATTCACTAACTACACATCCAACTCCTGAAGATTTACATGGCAGTGTAAAACAAGTTTTGTCAGAATATTTAGCCTGTGGCCTTGACCCCGAAGTGGCAACCATCTATTTACAAAGCGATGTGCCAGAAGTAACTGAATTATATCTACTTTTAAACATGAATGCCTATGTAGGCGAGTTGGAAAGAACTACATCGTTTAAAGATAAAGTGAGAAAGCAACCTGAAAATGTAAATGCCGGGTTGTTAACCTATCCAGTTTTGATGGCCGCGGATATCATTATTCATAATGCATCGAAAGTTCCGGTAGGCAAAGACCAGGAGCAAAACCTTGAAATGGCGCGTAAATTTGCCCGTCGTTTTAACAACATTTATAAAGTAGATTATTTTACCGAACCACAACCCTATAATTTTGGACAGGCTCTGGTTAAAGTACCAGGATTAGATGGTACAGGAAAAATGGGCAAATCGGAAGGAAACGGCATCTACTTGTTTGATGATGCTAAAACCATTCGTAAAAAAGTGATGCGAGCCGTTACTGATAGCGGCCCAACAGAAAAGAATCAGGAAATTCCGGAACCTATTCAAAATCTTTTTACAATTATGAATATTATTTCTGAAAAAGAAACGGTTGCCTTTTTCAAAGAAAAATATAATCAGTGTGAAATCCGCTACGGCGATATGAAAAAACAACTAGCCGAAGATATCATACAATTTACCTCCCCTATTCGCGAACGTATTCTTGAAATTTCTTCTGACGACCAATATTTAAGTAAAGTAGTAAAAATGGGAGCTGAAAAGGCACGTGCCAGCGCATCTAAAACACTAAAAGAAGTAAGGGAGATTATTGGTTTTAAACCCTTTTAAAAATTCATCTATATTTAAATAAAAAGGAGTAAACTTACCGCCATCACAATCATCCCTACAATTAATCCATAGATAGAATAATGGTGTTCTCCATATTCTCTTGCAGCAGGTAATAACTCATCTAAGGAAATAAAAACCATAATTCCTGCAACGCTTGCAAATAAAATTCCAAACACGGTAGGGGATAAAAAAGGCATTAAAATTAAATATCCTATAATTGCTCCCAACGGTTCAGCTAAACCTGATGCAAAAGAGTGCCAAAATGCTTTTCGTTTGTTTCCTGTAGCATAATAGATAGGAACAGAAACAGCAATTCCTTCGGGAATATTATGAATAGCAATAGCTACGGCAATAGCAATACCCAGTGTAGGATCAGATAAAGCAGCTATGAATGTGGCTAATCCTTCGGGAAAATTATGTATTGCAATTGCCAGGGCTGTGAACAGGCCCATTTTTTTCAATTTTTCATTTTTATAGGCGGTTTGGGCATCCTGATCCATCGCTTCAACCTTCCTAATTTCATGTGGATTTTCGTAAGAAGGGATCAGCTTATCGATAAGTGCAATTATAAAAATACCTCCAAAAAATGAGATTACCGTAATCCATGATCCTGTTTTTTCACCCAGATCTGCTATTAATGATTCTCTGGCTTTAAAAAATATTTCTACCATCGAAACATAAATCATCACTCCGGCAGAAAAACCCAGAGAGATGGATAAAAATTTAGTGTTGGTTGTTTTAGTGAAGAAAGCTAAAACACTCCCAATACCTGTTGCCAAACCGGCAAAAAGGGTGAAAGCAAAAGCAATCAATACATTTTGTTCAATCATATAAGCAGGAGATTTAAATTTTAATCATTATTAAAAATAAGTCCAAAATCAAAACAAAGCAATACATCCTAATTATTATTCCTGGAAAGGCCTCCATGTTTTTGCCAGTCCGCCAATTCCGGTTTCCCGATAAGCACTTTGAATATCTCTTCCGGTTTCTTCCATTGTGCGCACAGCATCATCGAATGAAATTTTATGTCCTCCATCCGAAAATAAAGCATACACAGCGCACTCAAGGGCTTTACCCACGGCAATAGCGTTACGTTCGATACAAGGTATTTGCACATAACCCAAAACCGGGTCACAGGTTAATCCCAGATTATGTTCAAAACCCATTTCAGCAGCATATTCAATCTGACGCAATGATCCACCCATTATTTGTGCAGCAGCGCCGGCAGCCATTGCGCAGGCAGTGCCAATCTCACCCTGGCAACCCACTTCGGCTCCAGAGATTGATGCGTTTCGCTTAACAACATTTCCTATAAGCCCTGCAGTAGCCAAAGCTCTTAATATTTTTATTTCGTTAATATGTTCTTCGCGCTGCAAATAAAATAACATTGCTGGCAAAACACCCGATGAACCACAGGTTGGTGCCGTTACAATTTTCCCTCCGGCAGCATTTTCTTCGGAAACGGCTAGCGCAAAAGAAAACAAAAGTCCCTGATCCTGCATTGCTCCTCGCGAATTTTGGGATTTCATATAATATGTATTTGCTTTTCGCGGAAGCCTTATTTCTCCGGGCAGAACACCTTCGTTATCTAATCCGTTGGTAATGGTATCTTTCATAATAGTCCATACCTCTTTTAAGAAATCCCAAATCTCTTCTCCCTCGTTATCTTCAACATATTCCCAGAATGTTTTTCCCCGATCGTTACACCATTTAAGAATATCGGATAATGATTTGTGCTGATAAATCTTTTCATCATTCAACACACCATTGTTATCCCTTAGATCGCCTCCTCCAATACTGTATACGGTCCAATTATCGGTAACCTGGTCATCATCATCTATTGCTTCGAAAAGGAGCCCGTTGGGATGAAGCGGCAACTTTTCTCTTGCATTCCATACAATTTTAACATCACGAGGCAACAATGCTTTTTTCAAAGCCAAATCGGTGTTGTGTCCCTTGCCTGTAGCTGCCAGGCTACCATACAAGGTAACCTTGAAATATTTCGCATTTGGATTTTTCAATTGAAAAATATCTGCTGCCCGAACCGGCCCGATAGTGTGGCTACTTGATGGCCCATATCCTATTTTATATAATTCCCGTATTGATTGCATATCTTTCAATTTTTAAGTGTACAAATATATCAAAATGTTTTGCACCTTCATTTAATCATTAAATATATTACCCTTTATTACAGGAAACTTAACATCAAATATATCTATACTTTTTTTATGCTGGTTAGCGTAATCCTTTGTCACTTTTTAAATAAAAAACATAGGTAAGCTAAAAATAACATTTGCCCAAAAATGCAGAAAAATAGCAGGATAAATACTTTTCGTCTTCTCACGGTAATAAGCTGCCAGCAAACCTAATATGGTGGTATTCGTAACAATAAAAGATACAAATAAAACATCTTTGTTTATTGTTAATAAGGCAAGATGCATTAATCCGAAAAATAACCCGGAAACCCATACCGGCAAACTTAATTTTAGCAGGTGGATATGGGTATGTTTATTCATAAATCCCTGGATAAAACCACGGGTAAGTACCTCTTCGCAAATACTCGACCAAATCCAAACGGCCAGTATCATCTCTAAAATACTTTGAGATTCCGGTAACCCTGGTTTACCTGACTCCGGAGGAAACAGCGTTCTTAAAATACCATTAAAAATTAAATTAGCAAAAATAAATGCTCCAATAATTATTCCGGTAGAGATAAGAAAGAATCTAAGATACTTCATATTATGAGGCTTATTAAACCCATATCCTTTGAGCGACCATCTATTAAACAGCAGGATCATAAACAATGAAAACAAAAGCATATATGCTTTCATAAAAATATTATTCGTGTAGAAATTCAGTGAAGTAAATTGTCCAATCCAACGAGTTGTTAGATCACCAAAATAACCGCTTGCAGATAGAATACCAATACCAGCAATTATGGTAAAAGCAAGGCTTAACCATACATTATTTCTTATTTTATCAATTATTGTTTGTAACATATTCTTTTTTTATCTAATTAAACATTCACTTTTTTAGCTCTTTCAAAAGGTTTGTTCCGATCAAAAAGATAACGATAAGTAACGTGCGTTTTTAAGATATGAGCACCCACCTGATCTACTACCTTCATCATGGCCGGATTAAAATCTCCAATCCAGTTAAATTGGAGATGTTTATATGAAAAATTTTTTTTCATTGCTACTTCTGCAAATGCCATTACAATGCCTCCTTCAACACCTTTGCCTTGATGTTCTGGCACTACACCAAAAATCAGTCCTAAGGCTGTGTCGCATTCACCGGTTTTTTGGTAGAACAAAAATTTTAATTTACTCCATAAATTCATTTTCCCATTTAAGTGCCTTACAATTTTATTTATTTCGGGTACCTGAAGAAAAAAAGCAATAGGCTCGTCATCGTAATAAGCAAACCACATGATTCGTTCGTCCAATATGGGTTTCAAACTTTTCATTAACGCCCTGGAATGAACTTTTGTCATTTCGGCAACGCCGGGAAAACGAGCCCAGGCATTGTTAAATACTGTTCTAAAGTCTTCGGTATATTTTTCCAGTTTGTTCTTTTCCAGGTGACGAAATTGATATTTTGGATTTTTAGCCAAGCGTTTGGCTTTCTCCTTAATAGATTCACTAAGTCCATCTAACACTACTTTTCGATAGTACGTATATTGGTTAAAATAATTTTTAAATCCATAGGCTTCAAATAAATCTTTATAATATGGGAAGTTATAGGGCATACAATAGTTTGGTGGATATTCAAAACCATCGGCTAAGCAGCCCCACCAACGATCGCGATCGCCAAAATTTACAGGCCCGTCCATGGCTTCCATTCCTTTTGATTGTAACCAGCTTTTACAAGCATCAAACAATATAAATGCTGCTTCCTTGTCATTAATACAATCGAAAAAACCCATCCCTCCGGTGGGCTGGTCATTTTTGGATGCTGATTTTTTATCATAAAAAGCGGCTACACGGCCTACCACTTGGTTTTTATTATTTTTTAAAACCCAGCGAATGGCTTCGCCATGCCTAAAAAGTTTATTCTTTTGAGGATCAAAGACACTTTCAATATCCTCATCCAAAGGCCTTATCCAATTTTTTTCATTTTTATATAGCCTAACAGGAAAAAGTAAAAACTCTTTCTTGTTTTTTTTATCATTTACCTCGATTAATTGATAATTATTCATAAAATAAATTTTTGTCCTATTAAGATGGTAAAATTAATCATTATAAGTGATATTGAAAATTAATATTTACTTCGACCATTTGAGTAAAATCCTGGCAATATTGGTTGCATGTCCATTGATTGCTCTTAGGTTGGTCATCAATTCAACATGGGTTTTGCTACTAGTAATGGATTGTTCAACGTCATCGCGTAAACGTTCGAAATGATGCTTTTCTAATTCAAACTCCATATCACGATATTGTTTATACTTTTGTTTCATTTCTTTTGCCTTTTCCAGGTTTACTTCGGAAAAAACTTCAATAGCTCTACTTAACTGTTTTTGGGTACGGGTGTGATAATCAACAATTTCTTTTTTCCCGGCAGAGGAAAATTCAAATTCTTTAGAACACCAAAATTCTGCCTTAGGAATTAAATTGGTTGAAATAATATCGGCAATCTGCTCAAACTCTTTAACAGTGTACAACAATTGAAATGCCTCGTTTATCCTGTCTTCATTAATATTTTCTTTTGTTATACTCAAAATATAATGATTAACCTCATCGCGTAAAAAATTTACTTCTTCTTCTCTTTTTTTAATATCATCAATTATTCCTTCACCTTTAATTAAAAAAGGGATAATAATATCCGAAGTCATATCCTGAACTAACCGTCCCATTCTTATAACTTCTTGCTTAGCCAGGTTAAGTGCAAGCGAAGCACTTTTTAACATACTTTGATCAAGATAGTGGGTTTTGAAAACCGGTTTTTCTTCGGGTTTTAAGGGTAACAACCTTTCAATTAACCGCGCAAATTGATGAGTTAATGGAAGAACAAGAAGGGTAAGAACAATATTAAAAAATGTATGTGCATTAGCAATTTGCCGAGGCATAACATCGGCCATTGAGCTTAAACTTCCGGAGGGCTCAAATGATTTGGGAGAAATTATTCTAACCAACTCAGCAAATTGTGGAATCCAGAACAAAAAAACTAAAACACCAAAAACTTTAAACAACGTGTGTGCCAGTGCCACCTGTTTTGCCTCGCGATTGGTTTTTATGCTGGCAATTATAGCAGTAACTGCCGTTCCAATATTGGCTCCAAATAACAAGGGAATAGCCGCCTCAAGTGTTAAAAACCCTTGTGTAGCAAAAATAATCATAATACCAATAAATGCAGCGCTACTTTGAATTAATGCAGTAAACAGAGTGCCCACAATAATTCCAAGCAAAGGATTCTCAAAACTAATGAGCAAATTTAAAAATGGAGAAAAGGATCTCAATGGCGACATGGATTCGGACATTATGTGCATGCCAAAAAATAATATGCCAAAACCAAGAATTGTTTTTCCGATATTTTTTATTAATCCATGATTAAAAAATGAATTTAAAATAAAACCAATTCCAATCATTAATAACGAATAATCGGTTAGTTTAAAAGCAATAAGTTGAGCAGTGATCGTTGTCCCTATTCCGGCACCTAAAATTACACCAATGGTTTGCCTGAATTTCATCAACTTTGACTGCACAAAACTAACCAGCATTACTGTTGTAGCACTACTGCTTTGCACAATCATGGTAATAAATGAACCTACACCAATGGCTATAAACCGATTATTAGTGAGCTGACTGAGTATTGCCCTCATTTTATCGCCGGCAGCATTTTGCATTCCGTCGCTCATCATGTTCATTCCTAACAAAAACAAACCCAATCCTCCAATTAATCCCGCGATTAATAGAAATACCCAATTTGATTTACGGGCAAAAACCCTGTAAACCAATATTTGATTCGACGGAAAATCTTTTAATTGGGCAGAGACAAGATATTCACCTTCCACAGACCCCAATACAACCTCTGTTTTTGCAATTCCATTACTATCTGTAAAAGTTATGGTATCTAAAATTGTAAACTTTTTATCATCCTTTGGAACCGATAATGTTTTAAACAAGACACAAACATTTTCTACGGGCTGGTTTTGTTTATCTAAAACTAAAACACGCAAAGGTTTTTCTGCTGTTAAACGGGCTGTTTGAGTTTGGTTATCACCCGAAAAATTTAGAATTTCGGCAGAAACAGGTTTTTTTAAATGATATTGGTTTCTGTTACTATCTACCTTAGCTGTCCTAACCGTATCGCCTACCGAAGCTGAAAGGCCAACCTGAAAACCAGGCAACAGAAAAAGCAAAATAAAATATGAAAAAAATCTCATCTTTTATAATTCTACCAGAACAACCATTAAATAAAATCTATAAAATACAAATATAAGTTATTGTTTAGTTTTACCGGTAAAATCAAGATATAGATTGTTTTCAACCATTTTAAATTGCTGCAAATCTAAAGAAATCCGGTTCTTAGAGACTGTTCGGATTAAACCCTCCGTTTGTAAAGTATAAAAATCATTGGTGTTTCTTACGGTTCCGGACAGTTGGTTTGACAACCAGGTGATATTTGTTAAAACACCTGTAAAATAAGCATTCCAGAGGCCTTTATTTAAACGGAAGAATTTAAAATCTGTATCTGAACTATCAACTCTAAACTCCAATTCTGTACGGTAGTTATAGGTTCTCGCTTGAAAGTTAATCGTATCATTCCCAAATGTCGAGATAATATCATATCCATTGTATGCCTTTTTATAATGGTACTGACAGGTTAAGGAACAAGAATCTGCATCACTTTTTCGGTTAATTATAAAATTATAAAACTCCAGTTTGTCTCTTTTATAATTTCTTTCAACAAATACCTGCAGATGTTCGCCTGTTGCATAAATCGTATCTTTCGCTGAAAGCGAATGAAAATTATTATTGATTCTGATTTTAACAATGGCTTCATTATACTTGGTGAAAAAAGTATCAACAACCTCGACAGCCGATAAATCGCATACTATTTTTGATTTTGTTAAAACGAAATCCTGAAATTTGGTTGAATATAATGCATATCCGGCCCCTTCATGCAAATTCGTATAATCGTCGGTAATATTGCTTACTGTTGATGAATGGATAATCGCATAAAGTGCTAAAGCTCTTAACTCAGCCTGCTTTTTTGCTTCTTCCCACTCCATTCCGGGATCGGAAACTCCTATGACTTCAGCAGGAGTAATATTTTGTATAACCGGAAAAAACCAATCGGGCAATTGCCCGGGAATTAAGTCGTACCTTTTTTGGTAGTTTAGGCTATCGTTAATCTCCTCAAATGCTTTATCAAAAACATTTTTCTCATAACTTTTCTTATCCTGGTCAATGATTTCGGTTTTGGTTTCCTGGGAAAAAATTCCCAAAGAAACGAACAAGAAAGATACAAGTAGTATTAGCCGACTCATAATTTATCAGATTAATAAAATAATATTCAAAAATATCAATAAATCGGAATCAAAATAAAAATTTTAGGGTAATATTCATTATCTTTATTCTTATTACAATCTTCGAACCAAAATAGAACTCTTTAAAGATAATTCTTTTTAATAAAACAATGTTCATACAAAACATCCTATATTCATTAAGAAAAATTTATAATCAAAAATTTATTTTTGGTTTAAATATTATTGGGTTAAGCATTGGGCTTACAGTAACTATACTTATAACCTTGCATATTATTAATGAAACCGGTTATGATCAGCAATATAGAAAGCATAAACAAATTTTCCGATTAATATGGGACTATCATCCTGAAGGTGCTGAATCGAATTACAGGATATCTTTTATTGATGAAGAAATAAAATTGAAACTAAAAGATGAATACCCTGAAATAGAGCAATTAGCCAGTTATTATAAACCTACAAATAAAACAATCATTAGCAATAACAACATAGAGTACGCAGGGGAAAATATTGTTTTTACCGAACCTGAAATGACACGTATTTTTACTTTCCCTGTTGTAAAAGGGGACTCAAAAAATTTGCTCCGCGATGATTTTGATGTATTGCTAACAGAATCGAAATCAAAATTATTTTTTAAAACAGAAAATCCAATTGGTAAATTATTAACGCTTAAAACTTCAAATGATACCCTCCTGTTAAAAGTAAAAGGTATTATAAAAGATTTTCCGAACAATTCAACAATACATCCGGATTTTATCATCCAAATAAATGAACATTATAAAAATTCTGACCAGGTATATTCAGAAGAAACGTATATCCTGCTAAAGCCAAATACTAATGCCAGTGCGTTTGAAAAAAAGATGCCCAAAATTAAATATGATTACGGAACAATAATGGTTAGTAAATATTCTTTACAACCTTTAACCCAAATTTATTTTCATTCAGGGCATTTAGAATACAATCCGAAAAAAGAAGGAGATATTAAAAACATCTATATTTTATTAGCCATTGCAATTATTATTCTGCTGGTTTCGCTTAATAATTATACTATTTATTCAATATTTAATACCCGTTCATTAATTAAAGATATTGCCACAAGAAAAACCCTTGGGGCTACATTAAAGAATATAAGGAATCAACAATTCATTAGTACTTTCATCTATATTCTTATTGCATTATTCCTTGCATTAGTTATTGCATCCTTTATAATCCCTGTTTGGAATAATTATTTTAACGTCAATTTATTTCCAATATTATATTCAAATTTTAAATTTACACTGGGTATTATTGGTATCTTACTATCATCAACGCTTATTTCCGGGAGCTATGTTTTTTATTTTATTACCAGGTTAAATCCAACAGAATTATTTCATTCATCTTTTGCCTCTGTTAGAAACAGACGTTTTGTCCAAAAAGCAATTATTATTTTTCAAATTGTATTGTTTGTTGGTTTAACATCATTTGCTTTTGCCTTAAAGAAACAACTTAACTTTGCTTTGAATAAGAATACGGGTTATGATAAAGAGAATGTACTGCTTTTAGATTTTTCGGAAGAAAATATTAATAAATATTATGCACCGTTTATTGATGAAATAAAAAAATACCCATCTGTCCAAAATGTTACAGCCGCCAGTAATAAAATACCAAGCCCGAACATGGGTAAAATTCATATCCCACAATACAACAACCCTGATAAAAACGTTATCCTCAATCTTATACTTATTGATAAGAATTTTTTTAATACATTAAAAATTGATTTAAAGAATGATAAAATCATTGAACCGGGCAGAAATAAATTAATTGTTAACAGATATGCTGCAACACAATTAGGGATTGATAAAAACACACCGCTTCCATTAACCTTGACAGATCCTAAGGGCAGAACTTATATAATTGATAATATTTGTAATAATTTTGA
>JAXHVS010000024.1:0-20331 GCA_034189025.1 Bacteroidota bacterium | reverse complement strand
AATGCAAATTGAATTCATTAAACAACATCAGTATTTTACTAAAACAGCTCAGAAATTGCGCGAAGTAAATAAAAACAAGCAGCTGGAAAATATCCAAAACGAAATCAGGCGGGAGATGGAAGAAGGGGATGAGTAATATATATTAGCATTTTAGATGAAATTTTCAAAAAGTCACATAGCTTCTTTCTGCTAAAGTTAATGATTCTTAAGTGTTTCTACTCATATTTTAATATATCAACAGGATTCGTACTTGCAGCCCGGATCAGGAAAAAACCGACAACAAGATAAATAAGGGTAAAAAGAAGCATAAAAGAAGCAATAAATGGTTGGATAGATATTTCCTCCCGATAAGGAAAATCTAATAACCATTTGTTCATTATATAATATGAAATAGGAGAAGCAATAACAAATGCTATTAATAAATTATAAGAAAAAGGCTTTGATAAAAATGTCAATATATTTATAAAATTGGCTCCAAACGTTTTACGCACAGCAATAGATTTAAGTTTATTCAATATTGAAATTGATGTTAATGCCAAAATTCCCATCAAAGATAGTGTCAAAATTATCATGGCAGAAATTTTATAAATTTTAGATATCTTTTCTTCCTGAATATAAAATGAATTTAAAATATCTGTATATGGAATTATGTTTCCCGAAAATGAAGGCTCTATCGTATGTATTATTCTCTCTATTTTATCGTTTATTTCTTGCGTAATTAATTGGTTTGTTTTTATCGTAACATATTTGGCTTGCATTGAACCACTATGTATTATCAATGGGTCAATGGTGTTATGAAGGGATTCAAAATTAAAATTTTTTAATACTCCCACTATTTTCTTTTCTCCATATCCAATATTTATCTTTTCGCCAATTGGATTTTTAAGGTCTAATTGTTTTACAGCCTCTTCATTGATTAATATATTTTCATCCTTCGTTAATGATTGGGATATGTTAGAAGGGGTTATAATAAATGGGAAATCAAAAATATTAATAATGTTTTCATCTGCTCTGATTTCTTGTATCAGGATACCTGCTTCATTTAATTTACTCGTTACCTTTTGCACACTCAAATCAACCCCGGGTATGTGCTGGCTATATGAAACATCTGTAATCCAATTCATTTCTTTCATTTTTTCATATAAAAATTTCTTACTGTTTATCATATTTTCTGTGAGTCCATCTACTACTATTATATTTTTAGTATTGAATCCTAAATCTTTGTTCTTCATTAATTGAATTTGGGAATTGGTAATAATCAGATTTATTAAAATAATTGCAGAAAATGTAAGTTGGAAAACTACAAATAAGCGTATTATCTTATTTCTGATTTTTGGATTACCCACACGTAATAATTTTACCGGGGTTAGCTTAGTTGATTTCATTGCTGTATATAAACCGGCAGGTATTCCTATTATACCTGCCATTATAATTAATAAGGGAACCTGATATAATATCGATTTTAAACTTACCAATATAGAAGAATTGAGAAGGTATGCAAATACAGGACCAATGAAAAAGGCAATAACTATTGCTAACAAAGCAGCGATTATAGTTATAATAAGAGATTCACAGATAAACAAAGTTTTTATTTCGCCCCTATTTGCTCCCAATATACTCCTAATGGCTATTTCTCTACTCCTATAATGTGATTTTATTAAAAATATACTTGAATAATTAATGGCAGAAACAGTTAGGATAATAAAAATCAAAACAAGGTTAATATAAACAAACTTTTTATTTCCATTGCGGCCAAGTTCATGCAACATATTACTATTTAAATGTATTTTAGCAATTTCCTGAAGGCTAATGTTTACATCCATTCCGTCAACCCCCATATCACTGAAAAAAGCAGATAATATCTTTTTACCGTTTTCAATAATCTTATTCTCAATATTTTGGTCGATAGGTTTTGATAACTTAATATAATTATAAAAAGAGAGCCCCTGCTGAGCAATAAAATTATTTTCAGGCCTATCTACAGAACTCAGACTTATTAATAAATTAAATGTAAAATGTGATAATTCAGGAACATTTTCACACACAGCACCAATAGTATATGCTTTATCATCAATTAGAATTGTATTGTTTACAACATCAGTAGTACCAAACAATTTTACAGCCAACCCTTCAGTAAAAATTACCATATTAGGTTGATCGATTATTTTAGCAATATCTGTTGAATTCAGGTTAAAATCAAAAACATTAAAAAAGGAAGTGTCAATATACATTACATCTTTTATAGTATAATGCTGGTTTTCTACAATAATATTTTTTTCATCCTCTTTGAAAAATGCAGTCCCGTATTTCACCTCTGGAATTATGGATGAAAGGTTTTTTGCCAAAGTTCCTATAGATACCGGATATTGCACCATTTCATTGTTATTGCCTGGAATTTTACTACATACTCTAAATATTTTTTCATAATCATTATGAAACTTATCGTAGTTAAGTTCATTAAAGACATACTTTGATAAAACTATAAATACAGCTAATGCAAGGCTAAAGCCGGCAACTTTTATTATTGTAATAACCGGCATTTTAATAAGATTTCGCAGACTTATTTTAAAATAATGCTTTATCATAATTAATTATATTAATATTCTGTTTGATTGATTATTCCATAATTCTTTATAAATAAAGTAACTCCCTTTAAGGAGTTGGGAGTGTGTTCCTTTTTCAATAATTTCACCGTTATCGAAAACATAAATGTAATCTGCATTACTTATACTAGAAATATTATGAGCAATAATAATTTGTGTTATATATCCATATAAAGAATCAAGTATTTTAAAAAAAGGTTCTAAAGAATCATTTCTTAAAAAATTAAATAATCGAAGTGTGTCAATCATTTGTATTGTCTCGTGTGTTTTTTTGGCAACATTGGCCTGATCCTCATAAAAAATAGAAGATGAATTTCTAATTTTATTAGAGTATTTCTTTAATACAAAAAAATAAAAATGCAAAAGAATTATCGTAAATAAAGATAGTTTCCAATGGAGATAAAAAGTAATTCCTAAGCCACATATCAATATAGCTATATCCTTTACCAAATGAGCTACAGAATCTGCAAAAAGCACATTTAACCGACTAGGGTCCTCCTTAAATCTTGTCATTAAATATCCTATTTGTTTTTTTGCCTAAACGACCTGGATAATTGATGATAAACCTTGATTAAATCATTTTTGATTGATAAAATTACTAATTCATCGTATTTTGTAAAATAAAATCTTTGGTAAAAAGAACAAATACTTGTTAGTGCCAAAATAATAATAACTGCTACACATATAATTGACAATAGCTTTGTGTCCTGATTAGGTAATGCATTGTAAATTAGGCACATTGTTACTAAAGGAATTGGCAACAATAAAATTATATGCAAAAACATAAATAAAAATCCTTTATAAGCAGATTTTTTATACTTATAAAGATATTTATTTAAATGGTTAAACTCGTTGGACCTTAAATATAAAAAAAAAATCATCAATATTCGCATAATGTTTTATTCTTTTTTTAAATGTACGTAAAAAATCAGCTATTTCCTGATCAAATATAGGTTCTCCACAGGTATAACTTCCCCATACTTTTTCTGATTCTTCCAGAAATATGTTATATAATACTGTCAAATCTGTAAAATATAGATACTTATTAATATTTGCTTTATTTTCCATAACTGGGAGATGGAAGAAACAGATGAATAAACAAAAAGCATCCCAATAAGGATGCTTTTTAGTCATTAGAAAAAATATAACTACTGTTGATTCTCAATCAAACCTTCCTGCACTCTAAGCCAGCCAAAGAATACAAAAATTAGTGCGATAAGCGATAATACATTTCCAACAACGGCTCCTAAAAATGGTATAATTCCTATTAAACTGGTTAAAATTGCTAATCCCATAGCAATTAATAAAAAGGTAACACCCGATTTTCCAATTTCTCCTATTGTTGCAGAATTCTTCAGCTTGAAAAAACCCAAAAGCTCAAAAACAAAAGCCACAACAAAAATAATGGAAGCAAATAATCCAAATCCCGGAATCAAATCGATAATTAAGCCAACTATACCTATGATAATTGCAATATTTAACAAACCTACAGCTGCCTGGCCTACTTCGTCCAGGCCATCTTTTAGTTTCTTTAATCCCATAAAGAATATAATAATACCAAAAATAGCAGCCAGTGTTGCCGCCCAACTTGTACCAACGCCATTAAACATTTGAAGCAATGACCCGGCTAAAATAAAAGTAATCGACTGAATTGTTTCTTTTTTCATAATAGAATAAAATTAAGTTAATAATATCCATAAAGATAATAAACTAATCTCTGATTATAAAATGATTAAAAATGAGCCAAATTTACCGGATTGTAAGCACCTTATTTACTGATTGTTATATTTTACAAAATCGCAGATTAAACCATGTACTTTGTAAGCATCTGCATATTAATCATTTAGTTTACATCATTAATCAAATCTTTTACTAAGTTTATCAAACATTATCTAAAATGACTATAAGTAATTGTATAATAATAAAATAGTTATGGGTCTTAATTACTTATTTAATGGTGAGCTCAACTTCGTAGCCATTATGCCTGCGAACATTAAAAACAATTCCCTCATCAAAAATCAGGTATTGTCCTTTAATTCCTTTCAATTTTCCGCTTAGCTCCCGTTCTTTATCAAAATTAACAGAATTTACTTTTTCTGGATATTTAATTATGGGATACTCAATAGTGGTTATTTCATTATCATCAACAAAAAATTCCTTGAAATCTTTCTTAATAAAGTTTAACGCTTTTTCTTTTTGCTCTTCAAGGTTAATGTTCTGATCAACTTTATTGCTTAACATATTTCGCCAGTTGGTTTTATCGGCAAAATGTTTTTTCAAATCCACCTCAACCAATCCGGCAGTATACCTGTCAGGTGTTTTTGCAATTTTTATGGCATAGCTTGCTCCCTGGTCGATCCAGCGGGTTGGAATTTGTGTATTTCGTGTGGCTCCTACTTTTAATCCGCTCGAAACTGCAAGATAAACATAATGACCCTGCAAACAATGCTTTTTCGACCATTCCATATCGCGCGAAATTCCTTCCTGGGCACGGCATAATTCGGGTTTTAAAATACAGTCGTCGGTTTCGGGAGCTGTACGATAACAGGGATAACAGTATCCCTGATGAAACGATTTTTTGGTTAAACGCCCGCAGCGAATACAATGGATTTCATCTAAAAAACGCAAAGTAATCTCTTTATTTAATAAATCATTCATGCGTATTACCTCATTACCTAGCGTTAAAAAATAATCTACCGGAGTATTTAATTCCGTTTTCATTTTAAGTAAAGCTCCCTGTAGTTTCATAAACTCATATTTTTCCCAAAGATAATGAAAATTTTTATTACTGATTTGCAACCACTTACGATGAGTGTTCTAAAAATTTTAATACCTTGTATTGCATAGTACTATTATTTTTATATATCTTTGTATTGTAATTTTATTTGTAATGTATAGTACTATAAAAATTTAAAAAATAATGAAAACAACGATTACGGTTAATTTGGGAGGTTTAGTATTTCATATCGATGATGATGCTTATGAAATGCTAAATACCTACTTAATTGCCATAGAAAAACAATTTGCCAGCGAAGATGAACGGAAAGATATTATGGCCGATATTGAAACCCGTTTGGCCGAGCTTTTTACCGAATTTTTAGATGGTAAACGCGATGTTATAATGAAAGATGATGTTTCTAAAGTAATTGAGATCCTTGGACAGCCCAAAGATTTTATTGAAGAAGAACCTACAACGGAGCAATCCAAAAAGAAAAGCACAACCTACCATGCAACCAAAAGGCTTTATCGCGATCCAAACAACCGAGTATTGGGAGGAGTTTGCGGCGGACTAGGAGCCTATTTTAATATCGACCCTATCGTTTTTAGAATCATCTTTATTTTAATCTTTTTTGGAATGGGTACCGGACTAATCATCTATATTATTCTTTGGATTGTTATTCCCGAAGCTCTTACAACAGCCCAAAAGCTTGAAATGCGCGGCGAGCCGGTTACCATCGACAATATTAAAAAAGCCGTTCGTGAAGAGTTTGAGAATGTCAGAAAAAACATGAAATTCTAATTTTTCTATTGCTAAACGAAGAATACTTAAACAAAATCTTAAAAAAATGAATCTCGAAAATACAAAAGCACAGATGAAAAAAGGCGTATTGGAATTCTGTATTCTGTCCATTCTGTCGAAACAGGATTATTACGCTTCCGATATCATCAAAGCATTAAAAGAAGCTAAAATGATTGTGGTTGAAGGAACTTTATATCCACTGCTTACCCGGCAAAAAAATGCTGGTTTATTAAGTTATCGTTGGGAAGAATCGACCCAGGGGCCCCCACGGAAGTATTATACATTAACCAATAAAGGGAAAACCTATTTAGAAGAGTTAAAAAAATCGTGGGTAGAACTTGTTGAAGCAGTAAACTCAATTAATAATCAATAAAAACCGATAAAGGATCATGAAAAAAACAGTTAAAATAAATATCGGCGCCGTAATTTTTCATTTAGATGAAGACGCATATCAAATGCTTCAGCAATATTTAACAGCCATTAACACTCATTTTACCTCAAGCGACGAAGGTAAGGAGATTATTGCCGACATCGAAAACCGAATTGCTGAGATTTTACAAAGTAAAACATCGGAACAAAAACAAGTAATAACCCAAAGGGATATTGAAGAGATTATCGAAATTATGGGACGTCCCGAAGATATTGCCGACGATTCGGGCGAAAAAAAAGAAGAACACTACAAGGCCACCAAAAGGCTTTATCGCGATCCGGATAACCGTATTCTGGGAGGTGTTTGCTCAGGAATAGCCACCTACCTGAATATCGACCCGCTCATTATTCGGTTGTTATTTTTGATTTTAATATTTGCGTATGGCGTTATTGGAATTATATATATTGTGCTATGGGCGTTGTTACCGGCTGCAAACTCTACAGCCCAAAAATTAGAGATGCGCGGGGAAAGTTTTAAAATATCCGATATTGAAAAAAATGTGCGTAATGAATACGAGCATGTAAAAGATAATCTTAAAAATTTTAAAAACACGCAAGATTATGATCGTACACGCAACTTTTTTGATGGTTTGTTTTCTGCTATTGGCGTTTTTTTCAAGTTTATTATTAAACTTTTGGCTGTGGTGTTGGGCTTGGCAATGATTATTACCGGGGTAGGCTTTCTCATTGGGCTAACAGGAACCCTTATTATCGGAGAACCCTTTATGCCCTGGAATCATAATTTTGTGGACAACCATCTGATTATTTCCGACACGATCTATTCATTTACCGATCCAAATACGGTATGGATATTAGCCATAAGTGCTATTCTGGTTGTTTTCATTCCTTTATTTGCCCTTGTTTATGGAGGATTTAAACTTTTACTGGGAATTAGGCCAAACGACAAGGCTTTTGCTGCGGTAGGTTTTACTGCATGGATTATTAGTATCATTATATTGTTCGTATTGGGAGGAACGCAAATCAGAAATCTTGCTCTTTCTGTAAAAGATAAAGAAAACATAATTATTGAGGAGCCTTCCAATAAAACGCTGTATTTAAAGGCAAAAGAAGACTTTCCGGTAATCAAATCAACCTTTTATATTTTCGATAACGAATTTATGGTAATACATGATAAGAATGACGAAAAACAATTATATGCATATCCGGAAATAAATATTGTACAGAGCCCTTCAGATCAGTTCGAAATTGAAATTTGTAAAGAAGGCCGTGGCAAAAACCGAATGAAAGCATTGGAAAATATCCAGAAAATAAGATACCAATGCACACAGCAAGATTCCATAATTTGGTTTGACCCTGTTTATTCGCTGACAGACGAAAACCGATGGGCCTTTCCCAAAGTGGAAATCACCATTCGAGTGCCTGAAGGATATATCCTTTACCTGGATGACAGTTTAGAAGAGCAAGTGGATTATATAACAAAAGAAGAATATTACCGTACCGATGAGATGGTTAATAAATACTGGATGATGACTGATGATGGGCTGGCTAAATACCAGGAAAAAAAAGAAAAATAAAATTTTATGGTACGGTACGGTTGATTCGTGCCTCGTTTCCACTTAAGCAATATTTCTTTTTTTAAAAAATATAAAAAAAGTATTTGCAAACAATTATTTTTTTTTAAATTTGCACACTCAATTACTTGTCCGATGGTGTAATTGGCAACACGTCTGGTTTTGGTCCAGAAGAGTCCAGGTTCGAGCCCTGGTCGGACAGCAAAAATCCCGCTGAAAATTCATCGGGATTTTTTGTTTTCTTTAAATATGTATTATATCTATCTTATAGAATCTATTCCAACAGGAAAATATTATATTGATCAAACATCTGATATTAAATCAAGACTAAAAAGACATAATAACGGATACAAAAAATATACTAAACCTTATATTCTCTGGAAACTTATTGAAAGTATACAAATTGAAACCCGTAAAGAAGCCATGCGCTTAGTAAGAGAAATAAAAAATTCCAAAAAAAGGGAATTACAACGTAGATATTTTCAGAACAACCCTGTCTCATAAAAATAGAAATCATTATGATTTCCTAATTTTTCGAGAGTCCTCGTCCCGATAAATATAGAGACGGGATCGGACAGCAATCCCGACGATATTTGTCGGCATTGTTTTAAGCCTTTAGATTTTATTCGGAGCCCTTCCAATTTTATGCTGAATATTAGAAAATAAATAAATTTCATTTTACCATCTAACTGCCCACTCCAGGCAATTTGAAGTTCTAGTCAACGTATAACTCAGAAATCAATCTCACAATAATTTTACAAATAACCGATCGTTATTTAGCAAATTATCCACTAACTCTCTTTTTTGATTACCTTTAAAAAAAAATTAATGTTGAATTTTTTACATATGAAGAACAAAAGAGTCATACTTATCTTCCTCATTATATTTATTTTACTGCTTATCCCGCTAATTGCTATGCAATTCACAAATGAAGTGGACTGGACTATTGCCGACTTTGTTATTATGGGATTTTTACTCTCTGTTACAAGTATTTGTTGTGAGCTTATCATGAGAAAGATAAAAAATATTAAAAAACGAATTTTTCTTTGTAGTTCAATTTTATTGATATTCTTCCTCATTTGGGCAGAACTTGCCGTGGGTATATTAGGATCTCCTTTTGCAGGATATTAGAACAGCATAATAATCACTACTTACAACAAAAAGGTTTTTTAAAAAACTAAAGAAAGAAAAACGAACCTCCTCCAATTATTGTCAAAAAAATAAATATCAAAAGTTATTTTTTCTTACTTTATAAAAAGTAACTAATTGTGCCTAAAAAACGAACGTTCAAAAATAAGAATATACAAAACACCAATGGTAATAGCCGAATCGGCAATATTAAAAACCGGTCTGAAAAAAATAAATTGTTCGTTGGCCCAAAACGGGAACCACGACGGGAAATTCCCTTTTAAAATCGGGAAATAAAACATATCAACTACTTTACCCTGCAGCCATGTTGAATATCCACCACTCTCAGGTAAAAATTCGGCTACTTTGTAAAAACTATCATCGAAAATTACGCCATAAAAAACACTGTCGATAATATTTCCCATCGCTCCGGCTAAAATAAGAGCAATACTTATGATTAGCATCTTAGGTGCTTTTTCTTTAATCAAATGACTTAGATACCAACCAATCCCGATTACCGCAACAATCCTAAAAATTGTAAGAAAAATTTTTCCTTTTTCTCCCCAAAACTCCATTCCAAAGGCCATTCCGTTATTTTCGGTGAAATGGATAATAAACCAGTTGCCCAAAATTTTATATTCCTCCCCCAACATCATATGGGTTTTAATCCAGATTTTCAGAGACTGATCAATAATTAATATAAGAATAATAACCAGAATCGATGTTTTTGTAATTGACTTCACAAGCTTTTGGTTTAAAATTTTGGTAAATCTACTGAAAAATAGAGAATAATAAAAAATGATCGGATCATCCCAGACCCAATCATTTAATTAATCTATCTTAAAAAATTTAGCGTTGATTTTGTTTTGCTTCAATACTTAATGTCGCATGAGGCACTGCACGAAGTCTTTCTTTAGAAATAAGTTTTCCTGTTTCGCGGCAAATACCATAGGTTTTGTTCTCAATACGAACCAATGCAGCTTGTAAGTGTTGAATAAATTTCAACTGGCGCTGTGCCAGTCTTCCGGCTTCCTCTTTAGAAAGGGTTGCCGCACCCTCTTCTAATACTTTAAAAGTAGGCGATGTGTCTTCTGTGTCATTGCTTTCACTATGTGTAATGGTCTTTTTTAAAAGATCATAATCTTGTTGTGCTTTTTCAAGTTTTTTTAAGATAATCTCTTTAAACTCCGCCAACTCTTCATCGTTATATCTTGTCTTTTCAGCCATAACTCATCAATTTTTAATTGTGCTAAAGATAATAAATTATTTCATTTAAACGAGTATTTATTCGTTTACTCTAGTAATTTTTATTTGTGTTTTAATCTCATCATCAATTTCGACGTCGAACACTGTATTTTGTTCAAATTTATTAACTAAATCAACCGATCTGGCTAATGTTTGTGTCCCAATGTAGCCTTTATGTTTTTCAATAGCACGATCAATTAAATCGTGTTTTTTAATTTCTACCTTGATTTTATCGGTAACATCAAAATTACTTTCCTTGCGCAGATTTTGAATACGGTTAATAAACTCTCGGGCTATACCTTCTTCGCGTAATTCATCAGTAATATTAACATCCAGGGCAACAGTTAGTTTGCCATCATTAGCTACAAGCCAACCCGGAATATCTTCCGAAGAAATTTCAACATCAGCTAAGCTTAGGGCTATTTGCTCATCTCCGGCAATTATGGTAAATTGTTCTTCTCGCTCTAGTTGAGCAATATCTTCTTGCGACATTTGGGCAATAGCCTTTGAAATATGTTTCATTAACTTCCCATATTTAGGCCCTAATGTTTTAAAGTTTGGTTTTATCTTTTTTACTAAAATTCCCTTAGTATCAGTAATATATTCAACCTCTTTCACATTAACTTCCGATAATACCAGATTTCTTACCGCCTCAAATTTATCTTTTAATGAAGCATCCAGCAACGGAATCATAATTTTGCTTAATGGCTGACGCACTTTAATATTTACTTTTCGCCGTAAGGCAAGAATCATAGAGGATACTCGCTGGGCAATATCCATTCGTTCTTCGAGTGCAAGGTCAATATATTGTTCATTATGTTTCGGGAAATCAGCAATATGAACTGATTCGGTAGAATCTTTCTCTGTTACTGCATTAAGATCGGTAAATAACTGATCAGCAAAGAAAGGAGCTATAGGAGCCATAAGCCTTGCTACAGTTTCTAAACAAGTATAAAGCGTTTGGTAAGCTGCAACTTTATCTTTCGAGTATTCACCTCCCCAGTATCTTTTTCTGTTAAGTCGAACATACCAGTTACTTAAATTCTCGGTAACAAAATCCTGAATAGCTCTTCCGGCTCTTGTGGGCTCGTAATTTTCATAGTCTTTTTCAACTTCTTTTACCAACGAGTTTAATAAAGATATAATCCATCGATCAATCTCGGAACGCTCTTGCACAGGTACTTCTTCTTCTGCATACTTAAATCCATCTACATTGGCATATAATGCAAAAAATGAATACGTATTATAAAGGGTACCAAAAAATTTCCTTTTTACTTCTTCAAGGCCTGCAGGATCAAATTTCAGGTTATCCCAGGGTTGGGCATTAGTGATCATGTACCAGCGTAGTGGATCAGAGCCGTTCTGCTCAATGGTTTCAAAAGGATCCACCGCATTACCCAAGCGTTTAGACATCTTTGCCCCATTCTTATCCAACACCAGCCCGTTAGAAATAATATTTTTAAATGCCACCGAATCAAACAGCATAGTAGCAATAGCATGCAGAGTAAAGAACCATCCACGGGTTTGGTCAACACCTTCGGCAATAAAATCGGCAGGGTAAACCTTTTCAAAACTCTCTTTATTTTCAAAAGGATAATGGATCTGTGCATAGGGCATTGCCCCGGAATCGAACCACACATCAATAAGATCAAGCTCTCGGATCATTTTCTTCCCTTGTTCCGATACTAAAATCACCTCATCCACATATGGCCTGTGGAGGTCTATTTTATCATAATTCTCTTTTGAATAGTTTCCCTGTTCAAAACCATCCAATGGATTTTCTTTCATATAGCCGGCTTTTACCGATTTTTCTATCTCATGGTAAAACTCTTCAACAGAACCAATACACTTCATTTCTGTACGGTCTTCGGTTACCCAGATAGGTAATGGAGTACCCCAATATCTCGATCGGGATAAATTCCAGTCCTGTAAATTTTCTAACCACTTACCAAATCTGCCTATTCCGGTTGACTCGGGCTTCCAGTTGATGGTTTTATTCAATTCCATCATCCGTTCTTTTAATGCGGTGGTTTTAATGAACCATGAATCTAACGGGTAGTAAAGAACCGGCTTGTCTGTTCTCCAGCAATGGGGGTAGTTGTGAACATGCTTTTCGATTTTAAAGGCTTTATTCTCTTTTTTTAGCATTACCGAAATATCCACATCAATGGTTGGATCGTTTTCGGTAAGCGACTCATCGTATTCATTTTTAACATAACGCCCTGAAAAAACTTTATAGGCTTCAACATTTACATATTGAGATACAAATTCGGGGTCTAACTCATCGATAGGATACATTCGTCCTTTTCTATCAACCATGGGTTGCATATTTCCTTGCTTATCATATAAAACAAGTGCAGCAATATTGCTCTGCCTGGCTACCCTGTCGTCATCAGCCCCAAAAGTGGGTGCAATATGTACAATTCCGGTACCATCTTCGATGGTTACATAATCGCCTAAAATTACACGAAAAGCGTCTCCTTTAGGTTGAACCCAATTGATGAGTTGTTCGTATCGGATACCTTCTAAATCTTCTCCGGTATATTCGGCTATAACTTTGTACGGAACTTTTTTATCCCCCGGTTTGTAATCATCAAGACTTCGTCCACCTGCTTTTTTATCAAAATAGGCAGGTAATAAATCTTTGGCTAAAACAACAGTAACCGGTTCGCCGGTATATTGATTAAATGTACGGACTTTAACATAATTAATTTTATGCCCGACAGCCAATGCTGTGTTCGAGGGTAATGTCCACGGAGTGGTTGTCCATGCTAAAAGATAGACATCTGTTTCTACATCCTTATAAAGAAAATCAGATTGTTCATTTTTTATTACCTTAAATTGTGCAGTACAGGTAGTATCTTTAACATCCTTGTAGCATCCGGGTTGATTTAGTTCATGAGTACTTAATCCGGTTCCGGCAGCTGGAGAGTATGGTTGAATGGTATATCCTTTATACAACAAATCTTTTTCAAAAAGCTGTTTTAACAACCACCACAACGTTTCGATATAGCGATTATCGTAAGTAATGTATGGATCGTCCATATTTACCCAATATCCCATTTTGTGGGTAAGATTTTCCCATACATCGGTATATTTCATTACTTCCTTTTTACAGGTTTCGTTATATTCCTCAACCGATATTTTTTTACCAATATCTTCTTTGGTAATACCCAATGATTTCTCTACTGATAATTCTACAGGAAGGCCATGAGTATCCCATCCAGCTTTTCGTTTTACAAGAAAACCCTGCATGGTTTTGTAACGACAAAAAATGTCTTTAATAGCACGAGCCATCACATGGTGAATTCCCGGAAGCCCATTGGCCGAAGGAGGCCCTTCGTAAAATACGAAGGTAGGTTTTCCCGCACGGGTAGTTATACTTTTATGAAACGTATCGTTTTTATCCCATCGCGCAAGAATATCTTTATTAACTTGCGATAGATCCAATTGTTTGTATTCCGGAAATTTTTTATTCATTGGTTATGCTTAATTTTTAATCTTCAAGTTTTTAAAACGTACAAAGATAGATTTATGTAATAAAAAATGCAATTAAAAAAAGTGAATTAGATTATTTTTTGGGTTTTCACAGACTGATTACTTTATACTAAAAAAACCTCATTGTTGAATGAGGCTTTCAGAATGATTTATTTTTCTCTTACCGCCCCAATTGCTGTTTTACAATTTTAGCCACATATTTTCCTATAACATCGAACTCAATATTAACAACTGTTCCCTTTTTAATTTGATGGAAGTTTGTTACATCATAAGTAAATGGGATAATAGCCACTTCAAATGTTTTTTCTTTGGAGTTAACCACAGTTAAGCTTACACCATTTACCGATACAGATCCTTTTTCAACGGTAATGTAGTCTTCTTGCGAAGGATCATATTCAAAGGTATAATACCAGCTACCATCGGCTTCGCGAACATTTGTACAAACAGCCGTTTGGTCAACATGGCCTTGAACTAAGTGCCCGTCGAGTAAAGAATCGATTTTCATGCTGCGTTCAAGATTTACCTTATCGCCCAATGCAAGTAAACCCAGGTTAGATTTATCTAGTGTTTCTTGAATAGCAGTAACCGTAAATGTTTTATTTTCTTTATCCACATCTACAACGGTTAAACAAACACCATTATGCGAAACACTCTGATCAATTTTTAGTTCGTCTGCAAACGAACATTGCATGGTAATATGTAAATTTCCTTTTTCTTTCTCTAATTTTACCACTTTTGCCGCTTCTTCAACAATTCCTGAAAACATAATCTTTTTTTTAATGATTTTTATTTTTTGCGAATTTATGAAGTTTTACCCTATCGACAAAGTTAATTTTAAAATTATCATGCAACGGCTAAAGTTGCAATGCTAACTTTTGTTTCAGGAACCTCCAATAAGGTATTGGCACAAGCCTCTAATGTTGATCCGGTAGTTACTACATCATCAACCAACAGAATATGTTTATTTCTAAATCGTTCAGGTTCTTTGATATCGAAAATTCTTTCAACATTTTTCCAGCGTTCAAATCTCGATTTGCGGGTTTGTGTGCTTGTAGCGACAGACCTAATCAATGTTTTTGCATCAACCTCTTTTTCTAAGGATTCGGATAGTCCGCGAGCAACAAATTCGCTTTGATTATACCCTCGTTTTTTAAGTTTTGATTTATGTAAGGGAACAGGAACTATTAAATCCACTTGATTAAACACACTGTCTTTTAATTGTGATCCAAAATATCGTCCTAATATAAAGCCAATCTCCTTACAGTCATGATACTTAAATTTATGCATCATTTTTTGATATTTGCTCCCTTTATGATAAAAATAAAACGATGTGGCATATTCTATTTTTGTTCTCCCCCAAAATAATTGTGAAACAGGATTTTCTATATCGAGATGAAAGTTTGTTTTAGGCAGATTATACAAGCAGGAAGTACAAATTAATTTTTCCTGCGACACCAGATGATTATTACAAACCACACATAAATTGGGATATATAAGATTAAAAAAATCTTTCAGTGGTTCAAAAATAATTCTCATAATATACTATAAATCTTTATTCTAACTAAATTAATAAATTTTTATAAAAAACAAATCAAACCATTTTAGACTTTGACGAGAAACTTCCTTTTAAAACTTTTCCTGCATATTTTTGTTTTTAAAATTGAGCATCTCTATTTTTGGTTCTACCACGTATTTAATGATAACTTGCAATTTGTTTATATGTAGTTAAAATATAGTTTAACGTAGTTTATATGTTGTATTTTAGTTTTCAGAAGTTGGAAATTTATCAGCTTTCAAAAGAGTTGGTAAAGGATATCTATAAGTTAAGCAGTTCTTTTCCCTCAGATGAAAAGTTTGCTCTTGTACAGCAAATAAATAGAGCAGCAGTATCAGTTGTATCTAATATTGCAGAAGGAACAAGCAGGAATGGTTGCCAGGAGAAAATACACTTTATTAATGTATCGTATAGCTCATTAATGGAGATTGTTTGCCAAACAGAGCTAGCTTTTGAATTAGGATACCTAACGAATGATGCATTTGAAAATATTTCGAAGAAGGCAAAAAAACTAGCTGTAAAAATGAGCAACTATATTGCATCAATCAAAAAAAGCAATATTTAAACATTTTTCAACCACATTTATAACTATATTTAAACAGTGTTTTATATAACATAAATATTTAATTACTAAAATAAGGGTAGTACCAAAAAAAATAATCTAAAGATAGCTTATGCTACAGTCTTTAAATGTTCATAATTACGCTTTAATTAACGAATTATCGATTGACTTTAACAAAGGATTGAATATTATTACCGGTGAAACCGGTGCAGGAAAATCAATTCTAATGGGTGCTTTATCTTTAATCCTTGGACAAAGAGCCGATACTTCCGTATTAAAAGATAAAAACAAAAAATGTATAGTCGAGGCTAAATTCAATATTAAATCGTATCGGTTACAAACTTTTTTCGACGAAAATGACCTGGATTATGATGATATTACTATTATTAGACGAGAAATTACTGATAATGGGAAATCAAGAGCTTTTATTAATGATACACCGGTTAATGTAAGTGTTTTAAAAGATTTAAGTACGCATTTGGTTGATATTCACTCGCAGCATGAAAGCCTATTGCTCGGAGATGAAAATTTTCAAATGGCGCTGGTCGATTCTTTTGCCAGACACCATGCATTACTTCATCAGTATTATGAAAAATATGAAGAATATCATCAGGTACAATCAGAATATAACCAATTTATAAGCAATGCAGAAAAGGCAAAATCTGATCTTGATTATTTGCAATTTCAATATGGCCAGCTCGAAGCATTAAAATTAAGAGAAGGAGAACAGGATGAACTGGAAGAAGAGCTGGAAAAATTAAATCATGCCGAGGAGATTAAACTTAATTTATCGAAAAGTTTTCAGCTGTTAAATGAGGAAGAATTTTCTATTATCTCCAATTTAAAAGAAGCTAAAAATGCTTTAAACGCTATTGAAAAATATTTAAGAGAAAGTGAAGATTTAAACAAAAGGATGGAATCTGTATATATTGAATTGCAGGATATTAGCAATGAAATTGAACAGTTAAACGAATCGATAGAATATGACCCTACCCGGATAGAGTTCATTCGCGAGCGCTTAGATAGCATTTATGCTCAGCAACAAAAACATAAAGTTGCAACAGTAGGTGAGTTATTACAAATAAAAACCGATTTGGAAACCCAAATTGATAATATTAATTCATTCGACTTTAGATATGATGAGCTGAAAAATAAACTTAAGATAAAGAAAAATGAATTAATTCAGCTTGCTCAACAAATATCCGAAAACAGAAAGCAAATTATCCCCGAGCTGGAACAGAAAATTACTCGTAAGCTAATATTGTTAGGCATGCCTAATGCGGCATTTAAGATTAAGCAGGTTCCTGTTGATGATTTTTTGCCAACGGGTAATGAAATGATTAAATTTATGTTTTCGGCCAATAAAAATGTTGCTCCTGAGGAAATAGAAAAAGTAGCCTCAGGTGGTGAGATTTCCCGCCTAATGCTTAGTTTAAAATCCATTTTGGTAGAAAATAAAACATTGCCCACTATTATTTTTGATGAGATTGATGCTGGTACATCGGGTGAAATAGCCGATAAAATGGGAGTTATCATTAAGCAAATGTCTTCTAAAATGCAGGTTATCAATATTACTCATCTGCCTCAAATTGCCAGCAAAGCCGATTTTCATTATTTGGTGTATAAAAAAGATAATCATCAAACAACCAACACATATATAAAACTGCTCGATAAGGATGAGCGGATTAATGAAATAGCGAAAATGTTAAGCGGTAAAGAGCTTACCGATGCTGCTATTCAGAATGCCAAAGTACTACTTGGTAATTAATTTTTAATAAAAAGAAATTGAACAATACCCATTGATTGTTGTCTGTAAATTTGTACTAACAAAAATGAAATAAACATGGCATTTAATTTATTAAAAGGTAAAAAAGGTTTAATATTTGGAGCATTAAACGACAAATCAATTGCATGGAAGGTTGCTGAGAAAGCCTATGAAGAAGGCGCTGAAATTGTTTTAACCAATGCACCCTTTGCCATGCGGTTAGGTGATACGGAAAAATTAGCTGAAGCGTGTAATTCGGTTGTTATTCCTGCCGATGCTACCAAAATTGAAGATTTAGAGCTTCTGATTGATAAAACAATAGAACATTTCGGTGGTAAATTTGATTTTATTTTACACTCCATTGGTATGTCGCCTAATGTTAGAAAAGGAATTACATATGATAACCTGAATTATGATTATTTTTTGAAAACACTGGATGTTTCCGCTTTATCTTTTCATAAGATTTTACAGGTATCTAGGCAGAAAGATGCGTTGAATA
This sequence comes from Bacteroidota bacterium, assembly GCA_034189025.1. Lineage (GTDB taxonomy): Bacteria > Bacteroidota > Bacteroidia > Bacteroidales > UBA12077 > UBA12077. Next base: position 1,995 of record JAXHVS010000024.1, on the reverse strand, counting down.
ACTGGGGATCGGTATTAGCCCTTTCGTATGTTGCTGCACAACGAACGCTTTATGGTTATAACGATATGGCCGATGCAAAAGCTTTACTGGAATCTATTGCCCGTAGTTTTGGATATATATATGGTAGAGAAAAGAAGATACGTATTAACACGATTTCGCAGTCGCCAACACCAACTACAGCAGGGCAGGGTGTTATGGGATTTAATGACTTGGTTGATTTTTCAAACCGGATGTCTCCGCTCGGAAATGCTACAGCCGATGAATGTGCCGATTTTTGTGTTACTATGTTTTCCGATTTAACCAAAAAAATAACAATGCAAAATATTTATCACGATGGAGGTTTCTCTAGCATGGGTATGAGTAGGAGAGCAATGGCTGTGTATAGCAAGAACCTCGATGAGTGTTGCGAATTTAGAGATGTAACACATAGATTTTAACTTAATGATATTTTTGTTTTGTGGTAAACCGGTGATTAATTTTTTACCGGTTTTTTTATAAGGAAGAAAAATTTCAATTTTGTTTTTTTATGATAAACTCGTAGTTTTCCGGTCTGAAAAATTTAAATATATAAATATGGCAGCAATTCTACTCGTTCTGTTTTACATTATTTCGCCTATCATCATTTTATATTTATGTAATAAGTTTTCTTTGCTAAATAAAATTGGTGCAGTTTTACTTGCTTATGCCACTGGTTTGATTTTAGGAAATATTGGAATTTTACCCGATAATGCCGAACAAGTTCAGGATATTATGACAACCTTTACGATTCCATTAGCTATTCCTCTTTTGCTTTTTTCTGCTAATATTAAAACCTGGTTTACCATTGCTGGAAAAACCATGTTATCCATGGTAATAGCATTAATTAGTGTGGTTATTGTGGTTTTTATCGGATTCTTTATTTTTAAAGGGGAAATTAACGAATTGTGGAAAATAGGAGGTTTGCTTGTAGGTTTATATTCGGGAGGGACTCCCAATTTGGCATCGATTAAATTGATTTTGAATGTTGACCCCGAGGCATTTATTATTACGCATACGTTTGATATGTTAATATCAGCTATTTATTTATTGTTTTTATTAACCATTGGACAAAAAATTTTTTGGTATTTGTTGCCTAAGTACAAAAGCTTATATACAACAAAACAAGATTCAGATAAGGATTTATCTTTAAATAATTATTGGGGATTTTGGCATAAAAAATACAGGCTCCCTTTATTAACAGCTTTAGGCGTTTCGGTTTTAATTTTTGGTATTGCCGGGGGCCTATCATTTCTTGTTCCTGAAAATTCGCAAATGGTTGTGGTCATACTAACCATCACTACCTTAGGCATTATAAGTTCGTTTATTCCTAAAATAAATAAAATTGCCAAAACGTTTGATTTAGGCATGTATTTAATTCTAATTTTTAGTGTCGTTATTGCTTCTATGGCAGATATTGAGAAATTTAATGGTTCAGCACCTGAGCTATTGGCGTATATATCTTTTGTGATTTTTGGAGCACTGTTTTTACATGTTATATTGTCAAAAATATTTAAAATAGATGCTGATACCGTAATGATCACATCTACAGCCCTGATTTGTTCACCTCCATTTGTTCCTGTTATTGCCGGAGCAATTAAAAATAAGGAAATTATTATTTCAGGATTAACTGTAGGAATTATTGGTTATGCCGTTGGCAATTACCTGGGCTTTTTTGTTGCCGAAGTTTTAAAATTTTTTTGAAAATTTAATTCTGTAGCTTTATAGAACTGTGAACGGGGAATTAGTAAAATAGTAAATTTGTTTACTAGTTTACTGTGCCTTACGGCAGGCAAGTTGGTTTATTTGTGTTCTATTTTACACCGAAAAGAATCAAAATTATTTATTTATATACCGAATAAATTATATTTAAATCTGGTTGAATTTGTTTTTTATTTATTAAATTTGTTATAGATTATTGCTTATTGCTACCTTCCTTCGGCAGGTAAACTGCTTATCGCCGCTGCCTACTGCCACTGC
>JAXHVS010000023.1:0-18701 GCA_034189025.1 Bacteroidota bacterium | reverse complement strand
TTAACTCTATATACTACGCTGGTGACAATAAATAATGTATTAATGATGTTTATCATAAAATAATATTTGATATTTCCACCCTAATATTAAACTGATCCATTAAATCAGCACGGTTAAACCCTGCATCATGTTTAAGATATGAATAAAGATTAAAAAAATGAATGAAAAAGTAAGGGAGATATATCTTTTATTACTTTTGAGGGGGCAAATCTTTGGCTAAAGTATCCTCAAGGAGTTCAACAGCAGTTTTAATAAAATTGGTACATTTTTTATTAAAAACATCTGTCTCCTTAGCCTTTTTACGGCCTTCTTTGGAATTTAAATCAATATCAATTAACGATTTACAATTGATACTACCATGCTTTTGTGTAAAAATACGTGAAAAATCCTGAATTAACTGGTTGGTTATTTCCCGTGACTCTTCACTTTCCTTTCCTGTTTGATAATTTCCTTTTAGATAACCTATAACCATAAAGGCTCCGGCTATTGCTCCGCAGGTTTGTTGCAGTTGCCCCATGCCTCCGCCAAAACCGGCAGCAAGTCTTAATGTAGTTTCTTCGGGTAGTTTCAAAACATCAGCAAAAGCTACTATAACTGATTGCGCACAATTATACCCTTCAGCATAATATTTTAATGCTTTTTCATATCTTTTCATCTAAAAAAATATTTATGCTAATTTTTTTCGATTAATAACTTGATTAAACTTCTCTTTAAAAGTATGATTACAATTTACCAAATTATATTTTGGCAGGTAAGGTCGTGTAAAATCAATCTCTATTCGAGCGGATGGATTATTCTCTAAATGTCCGATAACCTTTAAAAAGTCCTGCACAATTTCGTATTCAATATATTCTAAATCCAGAGGATCTTTAAATTTTAACTTTTTCCCATTTTTATAACAAGTAAGTTTCATTAGATATTTTATTTTTCACTGATTTAAACAAAAACCAGACCAAAACATTTAATATTTTATAAATTAAAGATAATGAGTATTTTACTAAACCCCAAATTTATGAACAATCATTTTAGCCTGCAATTATTTATAAATTAACATTCAAAAATGAGATGCATATTATGGATATTAAGTTGCGTCAGAACAACAAATAACTGAAGATAAGGAAATTAAGATGAAAAGAAAAACTACTCTTCACAATACTCGCCCATCATATTACTTATTTTTTCTAGATAGTAACATTGATCTTTCTTTTTAAGATGCAATCGTTTTATCGAATATTCTGCTTCTTCTTGAATCCATGGAAGCATGGATCGTGAGCTGCAGTATTCAAAAGGATCTTCATTCCAAAAAATTTCCAGAATATTCTCTTTCAACTGATCTATAATTGTTTGGGCTGTAATTATTTTCGATTTATAACCTTGAACTTTCATAAAGAAAAAATTAAGATTATGTATAATAATGATAATGCAAATTAGAAATTTTTGATTATATAATAAATGCTTTATACAATAAAAATACATATTCTTAAACATATTAGTATAAAAGTGTTTAACTTATAATGCCATTTTAGCATAAAAATCTATATTTACCTGAAATCTTTTCTTAAATATATTTTAGGAATAATATTTGACATGCTTAATTAGCACCAAAATAAAATATTATGCATTACAAAGAAATCATCATTCTTTATCGTAAGATTATTCAAAATATTTTTAATAACCGGATAATAGATGCAATAAATGACCTGAACCAATTTGCCGAGCAGGAAGAGAAACAATATCATACCATTCAGATTGAAAAATTAAAAGAAACTTACTTAAATATTTTAAAACATTCTTTTATAAATATTGAAGACCCTGAACGAGATAAAATTTTTAAAAATCTAAAAAAATCACTTCTCGAATTGACCGATTCTATTAAGGAAAGCTTACTTACGAAAACTTCCGGTTTAACTATATACAAGTTAAAATGGTCGATGCAAAAAAAACTCGGACAACAATCTGAAAAAGCATATTCATTAGTACAAAACCTAACGTTTGATAAAGAGCTTCATAATATTTTAAAAGAAAGCCAAATTAATTTCAGCCAAAACGTAGATGAAGACAAGCATATTTCAAGACAAGAATCTATAAAAGAACTTTTCAACTATTTGTGGTTAACCGATTATTACCAGGAAACAGAAAAAAAGATTTTAAAAACACTAAACACTTCAGAAAAAATCCCATGGCACGATAAAAGTTTATTAGTTAGCGCCCTAACTTTAAGCTTGTTAAGAGTCTTTGATAAAAATAAATTTTTTGCATTGTTTGATTTTTATATTACAAAAGAACAACAAGTTTGGGAAAGAGCTTTAATAGGAATCGTATTAACACTTTATAAATACGATGATAGGATAGATCTCTATCCTGATTTAATCAAAAAACTGGGCGATTTATCCAAATCTTCTGAGTTAGGAAAAGAACTGGAAACAATCATCATCCAAATATTTAAGTCGAAAGATACCGAAAAGATTACCAAAAAGTGGGAAGAAGAAATTTTACCCGAAATGTTAAAGATGCAGCCCAAAATTGAAAAAAATCTGGACCTGGAAAATATTATTCCCGACCAATTTATGGAAGATAAAAATCCCGACTGGGAAAATGTGTTTAAAGATTCGCCTGATTTGCTGGATAAATTACAGGATTTTTCTCAAATGCAGATTGAAGGTTCGGATGTTTTTATGAGTGCATTTTCTAAATTAAAACATTTTCCTTTTTTTAAAGAAATGGCTAACTGGTTTACTCCTTTCTACAAAGAAAATGAATATATTGATTTAATTTCTGAAAAGGAAGAAACCAACCTCATGCCATTTATCGAGCAGCTTGAGAAATCACATTATATGTGTAATTCCGATAAATATTCATTTTGTTTAAATCTTCAGTTTATTCCCGAAGCACACAAATCGATGATGATGGATATGTTTAACCAGGAAATGGAAAGTATGCAGGAAATTGCAAAAGATGAGAATCTGTTGAATCATTTTGCCATTTCAAAAAGTATTATTACCCAATATCTTCAGGATTTGTATCGGTTCTTTAAATTGCATCCATATAGAAATGAATTTGCTGATATATTCAAATGGCGCTTTGACATCCAGAATAAGCAATTTTTTAACCATTTAATTAAAGATGATCAAATCATACGTAATATTGCTGAGTTTTTCTTTGAAAACAAACATTTTAATCAGGCCGTAGATATCTTTAAATCGTTAGAAACCAAAGATACGCCTAATGCTGAGCTTTTTGAAAAAATTGGATATTGCTACCAGCAGATGGGTGATTACCAGGAAGCTTTAAATTACTATAAAAAAGCTGATTTATTGGAAACCAATAAAATATGGATTACCAAGAAAATAGCTTTGTGTTACCGATATTTGAATCAACACGAAAAAGCATTGGAATATTACAAAGAAGCAGGGAAAGCTGAACCTGATAGCTTGTATATTCAAGCCTACATAGGCCATTCGTTAATGCGACTGGAACGATACGAAGAGGCTTTAAAATACTACTTTAAAGTTGAATATCTGGCTCCTTCGAACCAAAAAATACAGCGCCCTATTGCCTGGATATCATTTGTGCTTGGAAAATTTGAAACAGCCATTAATTATTATACTAAAATCTTAAAAAAGCAAAACAATGAATTTGACCTTATCCACTTAGGCCATGTTTACTGGTGTACTAAAAACCCTCAAAAAGCTATTCAGCTTTATCGTGAAGCATATCAGTTATTTAAAAATAATGATGAACTATTTGAAGCTACTTTTGATGAGGACTTAAAATATCTAAAAAATTATGGAATCAAGGAAGTAGACATCGATTTAATGAAAGATTATTTAAAAACAAACCTTGAATAAAATTATTTGGAATAATTAAACCGCCGTTTTCTGTTGGTTTATTTTGATATATTTTTATGCAAATAAGCATAAGCATACGATTTTACGAAGAATTAAACGATTTTATTCCTGCCGAGAAAAGGAAAAAACTGTTTAATTACGATGTACAGGTAAACTCATCGATAAAAGATACTATCGAGGCATTAGGAGTACCGCATACCGAAGTAGATTTAATTTTAGTAAATAGCCAACCAGTTGATTTTAATTATAATCTTAAATCCAACGATTATATTTCGGTTTACCCTAAATTCGAGAGCATAGATATTTCGCAGGTAACAAAAGTAAGAAAACAACCTTTGCGGAAAATAAAATTTATTTTAGATGTGCACTTAGGGCAACTGGCTAAATATTTACGATTATTAGGATTTGACACTTACTATACTAATCATTTAAGCGATTCGGAAATTATTGATAAATCAGTAGATGAAAATCGAATCATCTTAACACGTGACTATGGAATTCTCAAACATAAACAAGTTACCCACGGATATTTTGTCAGTTCTCAAAATTCCAAAACTCAGCTCAAAGAAGTAATTCAACGTTTTGATTTAATACACAAAATAAAACCCTTTTCGCGTTGTTCTGTTTGCAATGGGATGGTTCGGGAAGTTGATAAAAAGAAAATAGAACACCTGCTTTTAGAAAAAACCAAGAATCATTTTTATCAATTTTTTCAATGCAACACATGCAAAAAAATTTATTGGAAAGGTTCTCATTACGAAGATATAAAACGTTTAATCAATGATTTTAGCCGCTAATATTTATCTACTTCAATACCATATATTATAACTACATATTTAAAAATAAATATGCCGGAATAACAAATTCCGACATATTAAAATTCTGTTTAAGAAATATATAAATTATCGTTTAAACGGTTTATAGTAAAATTTCTCCCAATGAATTACTTCATTAATAGGTTTTCTTAACTGTTCGTGTCGGTTCAAATCCACCTCATCAGCCGGATATCCAATGGGAATTAAGGCTATAGGCTCAACACCTTCGGGTAATTCAAGAATTTTAGCACATTTCATCACATCAAATTTACACACCCAGCAAGTACCCAGGCCAATATCAGCAGCTGCCAGGGTCATATGATCAATGGTAATAGCTATATCAATGTCGGTATGAATTTTCCCGTCAGATCGTCGCCATGATTCGCGATGGTCTCCACAAACCACTATGATTGTTGGTGCCGATTTTATCCACTCTCTACCATAACAACTTTTAATTTTTTCCTGATTTTCTTTATCATTAATTACCACAAAATGCCAGGGCTGCTTATTCTTAGCCGAAGGTGCAATACGTCCGGATTCCAGCACCTGAAGCAATAATGTTTTTTCAATGGGTTTATTTAAATATTTTCTGCAAGAATAACGTTGTTTTGCTAAATCAATAAATGCCATAATGTAAATTTTTTAAAATTTATTTTTTTATTTCAATAATCTTATCAAAAATTTCAATTCTGTTACCGGATCTTAATTTTGCCCTCTTCCGGCTTTCAACTTTTCCATTTAACTTAACCTCTCCCATATCAACCAAATGTTTGGCTTCGCCTCCGCTAGAGCAAATATTCGTAACTTTTAAAAGCTTAATAAGTTCTATAAATTCTGTATTTTTTTCTAATTTAAAAATCATCATTTATTTATTTTTAGTTGATTACTCATTTTTGCTATAATTTCTGATGCTTTGCCCTGTAAAAACAAATCGGTAATAGAATCGGTAAAATACGATTTTTTAGGATTTATTTCAATAACATAAGCGCTATTTTGTTTAGCTAATTGTGGAACATATGCTGCGGGCACTACTTCACCTGTAGAGCCAACAACTATTACCACATCACAATTTCGTGCTGCTTCGAACGATTTTCGATAGGCAACTGCAGGAATTTGTTCGCCAAAAAAGATAAAATCGGGTTTTAATACTTCTCCACATTTCTCACATCTCGGAGGTAACTCATCTAAATTTACATCTGATACTTTATAACGGCTGTCATCTTTTAAACAAACCAACTCTCGGGAATTCCCGTGAAACTCATATACCTCGTTACTTCCGGCCTCGGTATGTAGATTATCAATATTTTGGGTAACGATAGCTTTTATCCATCCCCTTTTTTCCATTTCGGCCAGGCCAAAATGAGCAGCATTGGGTTTGGCATCACCAAAAAAATCATAAAATATCTCCTTAATTACAATCCACGATTTGTAGGGATTAGCAAAAAAATAATCTAAATCAATATACTTTGGATCATATTTATTCCATAATCCATCCTCTCCCCTAAAAGGAGGTATACCACTTTCGACCGATATTCCGGCTCCGGTGTAAACAATTGCATACTTCGATTTTGTTATGATATCAACCGCTTGTTTTATTTTTTCGTCCAACTGATTCATCTTATTCAGCATATTTTGATTCTATCTTTTCAATGAATTTTAAATTTTCCAATGTTTTACTATCTTTAAAATATTGATTCAATTCATAGTTAATTTTATCCACAAGATGGTTAATTTTTTTTATATACATAGGATCCCTATCAGTTTCCAGCAACTTATCATACATTTTAATCATATTAATATAAGCTAAGTAAGTATCGGAAGGCGTTGTGGTTGATGTTTGCATCATCTCTTCCAAAGCTACAATCGCCGCCATATAATCACCTTTATCCCTCATTATTCTGAATTTGTTGTAGTAGGAATGATAATAATCCGGTTGTAAATTAATATACTCTTCTGCATACTTAAATGCTAAGGTATCATTTTTTAGCTGTGAATAATAATAAGATAACAATAAAGCATGATAAGATGGCTCTATTCTCATACTTTTAATTTTAGATATAATCTCATTGTAATCTAGCTCCGTTAATTTTTTCTTGTCGGACATGTTTTGAATATACCAATCCTGATATTTTAATCGTTCATAGAAATAGCCCTTTCCTGCATAATTTGTTTTTTCTTTATAAACACGTACATCCTCATCATTCATATCATAACGCAGATATTTACTATAGGCTGCCAGATTTTCACCATAAGCAAAATATATAGTTCCATTCATGTTATCCATTATGCAACTCTTTACCGTATTGTAATTATTAATACTATTGGTAAAAAAAGGATTATAGTCAAGATGATGCGTTTCAGTGCTGGACAATATCTGATAGCTTTTATTCACTAAATCAGTTTGTTTTATTTTCTCATTCAGCTCTTTTAACTTTTGTTCTCTTGAAATGTTCGATTGATTAAACATGGTTATCGGGCTATATTGATATCTTCCCACATCCGATAAGGATAAGTTGGCGATGGCTAGAAAATTATCTTTCATCTCATTTTTTATCACTCTTCCTCGTGTTAATTCAAAAATGGCTCCCGAAAAATCCGATTTACTACCAACCGTAATAAACCATGCATGCGAACTATATCCTTTAAACTGTTCATCCACCTGGCTAATATTTGCTGCATTTTCTAAAATATCGCGTACCTTAAAAGCTATGGGCATATCGATATTATAATCGTCAGTTTCTTTTCCATTTTCTGCAGGTGCACTGTTCATATTAATAGACATGCTCAGGCCGGTGTGGTTCATACCGGTATATACACCCGGATAACCTATAAAAGTTAGATTCGTTACCGGATGCTTGTCTTCAATGTAATAATTTACAATTAACGGATAATGTGTTAATACTTCAATTCCCGGCCAGTCTAAATTTCTCCCGTGTACCAGATGATTTTCGTTTCGCAGAATAAATGCAGAACAACTTATTTTAAAAAACAATTGTGGGAAATAGGCCAGTGTTTTAATCTCTTTTAAAGATAAATCGCTCCCCTCGGCCATTCCTTCAAACTCCCAAATAAAATCATCGGGCATGGTTTTCTCCAGTTTTCGGATTTTAAAACCCAAAACTGCACTGGCAATCCATTTTTTCAAGAAAAAGCTACCGATATAATTTTCTACCAGGCTGTCAACAGTTTGGTTCATTCTTAACAAATAATCATTAAGTAACACTCCGTATTGTAAACCGGCTTCGTAAGGGTCTCCTTTTACCGTTAAAAAAGGCACACCTTCTTTAATAGCCAGTTCTCCGTTCCTAAATATCCTTGTGCCATTATCGTTAATTTCATAATGATAAGTTTGGGCATTAAGCTCCAATATAAGTAAAAAGCAAAAAGCTAATAAAAAAGAAAATCGTAATTTCATCATAACTTTATTTTTGTAATTTATAAAATTACGAAAATATCTTAAAAACCCAGTTATATACTAATGGAAACAAATATGAATTTTGCTAGTATAGCAAGAATATAACAAGCAAAAATATAAAAATAGAATTTCATTTTAATTATTCGGGATTCCCTTAAACAAAATAAAAAAAATCAGGAAGAAGAGCCAAAACAGTAATTTTGGCACTAAACATTCTTGACTTTATTTTGTTCAAAGAAATAAAAACGGAACAATCCATTAAAAAATATGCTAATTAATCGATTTATCGTAATTTTAATGATTGTATAAAAACAAATTTCTGAGAAAATAAAGGTTAAACAAAAAAACTAATGGATAATACCTAATGGATAAATTTTCATTTACTGGCAATTCAGATATAAATGCAATAGAAAAGCTCTACGAACAATATAAATCAGACCCTGAGAGTGTTGAAAAGCAATGGCAAAAGTTTTTTCAGGGTTTTGAATTTGCTCAAAAAAATTACCCTGCTTTCAATCAACCTGAAGAAATTTTCGACAACGAATTTAAAGTTATTAACTTAATTGAAGGGTATCGTAAACGCGGACATCTCTTCACTCAAACCAATCCGGTAAGGACCAGAAGAAAATACTTGCCAACACTAGCCTTAGAAAACTACGGATTAAACGATAAAGACTTAGATTCCGTTTTTCAGGCAGGCAAGAATATAGGTATAGGTGCTACAACGCTTCGTGAAATTATTAAACATCTGGAAACAACCTATTGTCAATCTATTGGTGCAGAGTACATGTTTATACGTAATCCGGAAATTATCAGCTGGCTGCAAAACAAAATGGAAAGCCGCAAAAACATTCCTGATTTTTCGCACAATGAACGTAAGCATATCTATAACCATTTAAAACAAGCGGTAGGATTTGAGAATTTTATCCATCGTAAATTCACCGGCCAAAAGCGTTTTTCCTTAGAAGGTGCAGAGTCGCTTATTCCTGCGCTGGATGCGGTAATTGAAAAAGGAGCTGACATGGGAATCCATGAGTTTATTATTGGGATGTCCCATCGTGGCCGTTTAAATGTATTGGCCAATATTTTGGAAAAACCTGTTGAAGATATTTTTGCTGAATATTTAGGCGAAGAATATGACGAAAACATTGCCTTAGGTGATGTAAAATACCATTTAGGATATGGAAATACGGTAAAGACTGAAGATGGCAAAAAGGTTCGATTGAATTTAGCCCCTAACCCTTCACACCTGGAAGCAGTAGGCCCTGTGGTGCAAGGTATTGCCAAGGCAAAAATTTGGGGTAAATATAAACACGATTATAACAAACTGGCACCTATCATTATTCATGGCGATGCGGCTATTGCAGCCCAAGGGGTAGTATATGAAACCATTCAAATGTCGCAATTAAAAGGTTACAGAACAGGTGGGACCATTCATCTGGTGGTTAACAACCAGGTAGGTTTTACTACCAATTACTTAGATGCCCGTTCAAGCACTTATTGTACAGATATTGCAAAAGTTACAAAATCACCAATATTCCATGTAAACGGAGATGATGCTGAAGCACTGGCTTATACCATCCAACTTGCTATGGAATACAGGCAAACCTTCCATACCGATGTATTTATTGATATCTTATGCTACCGGAAACACGGGCATAACGAAAGCGATGAGCCCAGATTTACTCAGCCGTTACTTTATAAAGAAATAAGCAAACACCCCAATCCAAGAGATATTTACAGCAAATTTTTAATTGATAAAGGTATTTGTACCCAAGATGATATTAAAAACTCAGAAAAGGAATATAATGAGTTATTAGAGGAAAAACTCAGTATTGCTAAAAAATCTGAAAAACTTTCAATTAAACAATTTCTAATTGAAGATTGGAAAAAATTTGATGACGAAGAATCTTCAAGTAAACAAAATAATCCAATTACAGCTTTAAGTAAAGAAAAACTCAAATCAATTGCTTCAAAAATAAATCATTTACCCAAAGGTTTGAAATTCTTTAAAAAAGTAAAAAAACTTATTGAAGAGCGGAATAAAATGATTGAAAATGAGAAACTAGACTGGGGTATGGCAGAGTTATTGGCTTACGGGACACTGGTTGACGAAGGCCATCCGGTACGTTTAAGCGGACAGGACTCTGAGCGTGGCACATTTTCGCATAGACATTCGGCCCTAACCATTGAAGACAGCGATCAAAAATATATTCCTTTAAAACATATCAGCAAAAAACAGGCTTCCTTTCATGTTTTTAATTCACCATTATCAGAATATGGAATATTGGGGTTTGAATATGGATATGCAATGGCTGTTCCCGAAGGACTTACTATTTGGGAAGCACAATTTGGAGATTTTAATAATGCTGCACAAATTATCATTGATCAATACATAAGCTCTGCAGAAGAAAAATGGGGATTAAAAAACGGGATAACCCTGTTTTTACCTCATGGCTACGAAGGCCAGGGCCCCGAGCACTCAAGTGCCCGAATGGAGCGTTTCTTAGTATTATGTGCAAATAATAATATGCAGGTTGTAAATCCTACAACACCAGCTAACTTTTTTCATGTCTTAAGAAGGCAGGTACATAAAGATTTCGCAAACCCATTGGTTATTTTTACTCCAAAAAGCCTGCTTAGGCATCCACAATGTGTGTCAAGTTTAGACGAACTATCGTCAGCTTCCTTTAAAGAAGTTATTGATGATGACAATGTAACAGCAAAAGAAGTGAGAAGAGTAATTTTTTGTACAGGGAAAATTTATTATGATTTGCTTGAAAAGAAAGAAGAATATAATGCCATGGATATTGCTCTTGTTCGTGTTGAGCAGTTGCATCCATGGCCTGAAAAAGAAATTAAAAAAATAATAAAAAAATACCCAAATACCTTACGATGGATATGGTTGCAGGAAGAACCTGAAAATATGGGTGCCTGGCGATATGTAAAAGACAAATTTGAAGGGATCGATATTCTTCCTTTAGCAAGGCTGGAAAGCGGCAGCCCGGCGGTAGGATTAAACAAACTGCATGTTTTAGGCCAACAGGAAATAATTGGTAAAGTTTTTAGAAAATGTACCTGTCACCTGAACAACAAATATTGTGGTTTGCAATGTGAAGTCGGTAGCTCCCGCCTCGATCTCAAGCATCAAATGAAATATCTGTAAATTTGTTAATTTGCAAATTCGTATAATTGTAAAAATAAATTATAAAATGATTGAAATAAAAATCCCAAGCCCCGGCGAATCGATTACCGAAGTAGAAATTTCAAACTGGTTAGTAGAAAATGGTGAATATGTTGAAAAAGACCAGGAAATAGCTGAGATAGAATCGGACAAAGCAACCTTACCGCTTATTGCCCCAGAAAGTGGAACCATTGAAATTATTGCTCCTGCAGGAGAAACTATAAAAGTAGGAACTTTAGCCTGTAAAATAGATACATCGGCTGAACCTAAAGAAACAAAACCCGATAAGAATAAGGTAAACACAGAACAAAAAGCAGAAGAAAAAACGGAGCAAAAACCAACAAAACCAAAAAAAGATACGACAGAAAAAGCAGAATACAAAAATGTGAAGGTTTCGCCGGTAGCAAAAAAAATAATGCAGGAAAAAGGCATCGATATTAATGATGTACTAAACGGAATTAAACGAATTGAGAAAAAGGACGTGGAACAGGCATTATCTCATCCATCAGATTCAGAAACTGTTGCACAAAAGAAAGAAGGAACAAGAGATGAAGAACGAAAAAAGATGTCGCAGTTGCGCAAAAAGCTTAGCCAGCGATTGGTTTCTGTAAAAAATGAAACAGCCATGCTTACCACTTTTAACGAAGTAGATATGAGCGAGATTATTGATATGCGCAAAAAATATCAAAAGCAGTTTATGGAAAAACATGGAATAAAACTGGGATTTATGTCATTCTTTACCAAAGCTGTTACCATTGCTTTAAAAACATTTCCGGCTGTTAATTCCCAAATTGATGGCGAAGAAATTGTTTATCCCGAATATGCTGATATTGGAATAGCCGTACAAACCCCCAAAGGATTAATGGTACCTGTGGTGCGCAATGCAGAAACCATGAGCTTGGCTGAGTTGGAACTAAAAATTAAGGAACTTGCCGATAAAGGGCGTACCGGAAGAATCTCTATAGACGATTTAACCGGAGGTACATTTACAATTACGAATGGTGGCGTTTTTGGTTCGTTACTCTCCACTCCTATTTTAAATCCGCCACAATCGGGTATTTTAGGCATGCATAATATTCAGGAGCGGCCGGTAGCCAAAAACGGAAAAGTGGAAATAAGGCCCATGATGTATATTGCATTATCGTACGACCACCGAACGATTGACGGGAAAGATTCGGTTGGATTCTTGGTTAAAGTAAAAGAATTGCTAGAGTCACCTTACAAACTTTTATTAGGTCATAAAAATGCAGATGAAATGTTGTTGGATTTATAATGATTTTAATTAAAATTTGACAATATAAGATGCTTTGAAAGTTTAACAGAGACTAAAAACTACAATAAAAAAGTAAAAAAGTTGTTTTTATTAAAACCATTATCATATTTTTATACATAAATAAGAAAACATGGTTCTTTTATGGCAAAAAAAATCATTCTCTCTGTTTTTATTTTTTTACTTATAACACAATATTCACAAGCACAAATTCCTGTAAATGTTGGAGGAAAAAGCATTGATTCTCTATTTTATAAAAGTAAAACCTACTGGATTACACTAACTCCATTTTTCTTTGTCGACCATAAATTTTCGCCTGATAAAGGTGAAACGTGGAAAGATGTGGGTATGTTTGGAAAGAATGTTAAACCCTTGGCCAAAGCAGATTCGATGGCTTATCAGAATATTCGTATTTATTCATTTACCCGTGCTGCAGGTATTGCCCAAATGTGGGTAATCGCTCCTTTACTGGCCTATAAGCACTATGCAGATAAAGATAATGTTACAAGTACTGGTAATGAAAATATTGACGATAGTATTTACCGTGAGGAACAAACAGCTTACTTACCTACAGCAATTATTGTTTTTTTAACCGGAACTTTTACCTATCACGTTTTGTCTAAAACTTTTCTCTTTAGGTCTTTACATGATTACAATCATGCAGTTTTAGGGAATGAACCATCTTTTCAGTTTTCATTTACATTAGATCAGAAAACCAATACGCCACAGTTATCGCTGGTCTGGAGATTTTAAAACAGATATTAAATCCGCCATTCCTGTAATTCTACTTTTTGCATAAAATATAATAAAAAATTGCTACAAACCAGATCATGTTAAAGCCATTAACTATTAGTAATTAAACTTTTGATTTATTATCTTGTCAAAATATTATAACTCAAAATCATCCGAACAACATGAAAAAAATCTTTCTAATTCTTTTTGCAACAATTTTAAGCATCAATTTTATGTGTGCACAAGATCGAATTACAGGCAAAACATTTGCTACGCGTTCTGAAGTTATTGCCAAACACGGAATGGCTGCAACCAGTCAACCACTGGCTACTCAGGTAGCCCTGGACATTTTAAAAGCTGGTGGAAATGCCATCGACGCAGCAATAGCTGCAAATGCAACTCTGGGCTTGATGGAACCCACAGGAAATGGAATTGGCGGTGATATTTTTGCCATTATTTGGGATGCCAAAACCCAAAAACTATATGGACTAAACGGCAGTGGTCGATCGCCCAAATCGCTTACCCTTGATTATTTTATCGAAAATGGATATGAAAAAATCCCAGCCTATGGGCCACTTCCTGTTTCAGTTCCCGGATGTGTTGACGGCTGGTTTGAAATGCACAAAAAATTTGGTTCCATGAAAATGGAAAAAATTCTTCAGCCTGCCATTGATTATGCCCGCGAAGGATTTCCTGTAAGTGAGCTCATTGCATACTATTGGGGACAAAGTGCTCCCTTTTTAAGCCGTTATCCAAACTTTACAGAGACTTTTACTATTGATGGTAAAGCACCCCAAAAAGGAGAAATTTTCAAAAACCCTTATTTGGCCAATACCCTGGAAAAAATTGCCCAGGGAGGCAGAGATGCATTTTATAAAGGGGATATAGCAAAAAAAATTGCCCGTTACATCAAGGACCAGGGAGGATTCTTATCCTACGAGGATTTAGCTAGCCACCATTCAGAATGGGTTGAACCTATTTCAATCAATTACCGTGGATACGATGTTTGGGAGTTACCACCTAACGGGCAAGGAACGGCAGCATTACAAATTCTTAATATTTTAGAAGGATACGATATCGCTTCCATGGGATTTGGCAGTACAGAATATATCCATACGTTTGCTGAAGCTAAAAAACTGGCTTTCGAAGACCGAGCTAAATATTACTCTGACATGGACTTTAACGAAATACCTGTAGAAAAACTGATTTCAAAAGAATATGCCAACGAACGAAGAAAACTAATCAATCCTGAGAAAGCTGCAAGAAACTATCCTGCCGGAGAACTTGAACAAGGAAATACCATATATTTAACCGTTGCTGATAAAAATGGAAATATGGTATCATTAATACAAAGTAATTATCGCGGAATGGGTTCGGGAATGACACCCAAAGGACTAGGCTTTATTTTGCAAGATAGAGGTGAATTATTTAGTCTGGATAAAAACCATATGAATTGTTACGAACCCGGGAAACGTCCTTTCCATACTATTATTCCTGCTTTTATAACTAAAGATGACAAACCTTTCATGAGTTTTGGGGTAATGGGCGGATCTATGCAACCACAAGGGCATGCACAAATAGTTGTTAATATGATTGATTTTGGTATGAATCTGCAGGAAGCCGGAGATGCTCCAAGAATAAGACATGGTGGAAGCTCCCAACCTACAGGTGAACAAATGACCGATGGGGGAACACTCCACCTCGAATCCAAAATTGATTATGAAGTTATCCGTGAACTAACTAAAAAAGGACACAAGATTATCTTTGACGTTGGTGGATATGGCGGGTACCAAGCTATTATGTATGATGAAATAAACGGAGTTTATTTCGGAGCATCCGAATCGCGAAAGGATGGACAAGCTGCTGGCTATTAAAAACGAATTTAAAATTGCTAAAAAAATCTCCATTATAATGGGAGATTTTTTTTTATTGGTTAAATTGCAGTAAAAAAATAGTAGATAATGCAAAAATCAGCAATCATATTTGGAGCAACAGGCCTTACCGGATCGTATCTGGTAAAAAAATTAACTCAAAATGGCCAGTACCAAAATATTAAAGTTTTTAATCGTCGAATACAAAACTATGATAATACCAAAATTGAAGAATATTTGATTAATTATAATCAAATAAACGAATATGCCCATGAATTCAAAGCCGATGACGTATTTTGCTGTTTAGGAACAACATTAAAAAAAGCAGGATCAAAAGAAAAATTTTTCGAAATTGATCATGATTTACCGATCCAAATTGCACGTATTTGTCAGAACAACCATTGTGAAACGTTTATTGCAATCTCATCTATTGGTGCTAATCCAGACAGTAAAAACTATTATCTTCGTACCAAAGGAATGATGGAACAAGAAATATTGAATCTAGATTTTAGCTTCCAGGCAGTTGTCCGCCCATCCATGTTGTTAGGAAAAAGAAATGAGTCTCGTCCAACAGAAGCATTGGGAAAAATTATAATGAAATTTTGTGGATTTTTGTTTGTGGGAAAATTAAAAAAATTCCGTGGAATACATGCTCAAACAGTGGCTAAAGCAATGATTCGTATTGCCAATCAACAAAATTATTTTTCAAAAGCTGGCAAAAATATCTTTGAATCGGACGAATTAAAAAAAATTGCAGAAAAAAATAACCATGATAAACAATAAAGATTTTTTAAAAGTAATACAAAACAGACAAAGTGACCGATCATATTTAACTAAACCAGTAGAAAAGGAAAAATTAAACAGGATATTAGAAGCAGGAAGGCTTGCTCCTTCGGCATGTAATGCACAACCATGGAAATTTATTGTTATTGACGATCAGAAATTAAAATTGAAAATAGCCGATTCTACTTCAAGCAAAATACTGGGAATGAATCATTTTACCAAACAAGCACCTATCCATATTGTTATTGTAGAAGAAAAAGCAAATTTTACTTCTTCGGCCGGAAGTTTAATTAAAGATAAACACTTCCCATTAATTGATATTGGAATAGCTGCAGAACATATTTGCTTGCAAGCCGAAGCCGAAGGGCTGGGCTCATGCATGATTGGATGGTTTGACGAGGCTAAAGTTAAAAAATTACTCAATATTCCAATTTCAAAAAGAGTGCCGTTGATTATTATTATTGGCTATCCTGCCAAGGGAAAAAAGAAAAAAAGAAGAAAACCTTTAGAAGAAATTATTAGCTATAACAAATATTAATTTGTGATTAGAAATTCTGGAGCCGTGAGCTACTTATTAAAAAGTTTCAAATTTCAAACAATATTTACTTCCATTTCCAATTTAATACCAAACATTTCCCGTACTGATTTCTGAATGTTATAAGCCAATTGAACAACTTCATCTCCTGTAGCATGGCCTAGGTTTATTAAAACTAATGCTTGTTTTTCGTGTACACCTACATTTCCCATTTTTTTTCCTTTCCAACCGCCTTTTTCAATGAGCCATCCGGCAGGGATTTTAACATTATCTTCACCAAAAGGATAAAAAGGAATTTCGGGATGTTTAAGTTGCAATTGTTCTAATATTTTTTTATCAACCACAGGATTTTTAAAAAAACTTCCTGCATTTCCCGTTATTTCAGGTTTTGGTAATTTAGCATTACGAATATCAATCACAGCTTTTCGGATATTCTGAAGATTGATCTCATCAAATCTTGATAATTCGTTTTGTAAATTTCCATAGTCTAATATAAAATTAGTTTTTTTACTCAGGCGGAAATAAACATGCATAATAATATGCTTTCCTTTCAATTTCCTTTTAAAAATACTGTCACGATAACCAAAATGACAATCAGCATTCTTAAAACGATGTGTTTTTAAAGTATCAACTTCAAGGGTTTCAACTTCTGTAATCACATCTTTAACTTCCACTCCATAAGCACCTATGTTTTGAATAGGACAAGTGCCAACATTACCAGGAATTAAAGAAAGATTTTCAATACCTCCCCAACCTTTTTCAACACAATATTCTACAAATTCGTCCCAATCCTCGCCTGCTCCTACTTTTAACTGAATTACCCTACTATTCTCATTAACAACCTCAATACCTTTAAGCGCAGGTTGTACAATTAATCCGGGAAAATCTTGTGTAAACAAAACATTGCTACCTCCACCTAAAACCATTAAAGGTAATTTTTCTTTTTTGTATAGATTGATGGACTGGATTAGCTCATCTTTAGATGGACACATAGAAAAATAACGAGCTTTTATATCTATACCAAAAGTATTATATTTTTTTAATGGGAAATTTTCTTTTATTTCAAACATATGTTGTTATTTTATAGCTCAAAGATAAGGATTGATTATATATTTTAATTAAAAAAAGCAGATAATAAAAAGGAATGGGAAAAAGAGTTTACATAGCTGTTACTAATGACTTAATTACCGATAACAGGGTACACAAAGTTGCCCAAACCTTATTAAAATCAGAAGCAGAAATAATTTTATTGGGGGCCAAAAAATACAAAAACACGCCCGTTGGTAAAAGAAAATATACTACCAAACGATTTACTATGATTTTTAAAAAGGGATTTTTATTCTATGCCGAGTATAATATCCGCTTATTTCTATTTCTTTTATTTCAAAAATTTGATATTATTGTTGCAAATGATTTAGATACACTTCTTGCAAGTTATTGTGCTAGTTTAATACGACGCAAAAATATTGTATACGACAGCCATGAATTTTTTACTGAAGTACCAGAATTAGTTAATAGAAAATTTCCACGAAAAGTATGGTTAATTATTGAACAATTAATTCTGCCAAGAATAAAATACTCCTATACGGTTTCTGAATCAATTGCAAATACTTAC
The DNA here is from genome assembly GCA_034189025.1 of Bacteroidota bacterium. GTDB lineage: Bacteria > Bacteroidota > Bacteroidia > Bacteroidales > UBA12077 > UBA12077. The sequence goes on along the minus strand of JAXHVS010000023.1, from coordinate 633 downwards.
CAAAAGCTATACAATATTGAAATGAAAGTTGTTAAGAATCTTCCTTTATATAATTACGGCTCTATTGATACTTTTAAAACAAAAAACGGTCAAAAACAAATACTATACCAGGGGGCATTAAATGTTGGCCGAGGTTTAGAACAAATGATAGACGCTATGCAGTTTATTGAAAATGGACATTTTAATATTATTGGAGACGGAGATTTAAAGAATAATTTATTAAACCAGGTTAAAGAAAAAAAGTTAGCAAATAAAGTTTCATTTAAAGGGCGTATTCCATTTCAAGAGCTTGCTGTTGAAACACAAAAAGCTGATTTAGGTATTGCATTAGAAGAAAATATTGGGCTTAATTATTATTATGCACTACCCAATAAACTTTTCGATTATATACAAACGGGTGTTCCTGTTCTTGTATCGCCCTTTCCAGAGATGCAAAAAATAGTTAACAAATATGAAATTGGGACTGTTTACGATCATAAAAATCCTAAAATGTTAGCAAAAAAAATTAATGAAATTTTTAGGTTTAAAAATCGATATCAAAAATGGAAAAACAATACCAGGAAAGCCGCTAAAGAGCTATGTTGGGAAAAGGAAGAAAAAATATTAATTGATATTTATACAAAAGCTGGATTA
>JAXHVS010000022.1:0-10680 GCA_034189025.1 Bacteroidota bacterium | reverse complement strand
CCAAGCCAAAAAAGTGGATAATAAATAGCTTATTTACTATAATTATTAAAAGAATTATTACAATTATGAAACTCTTACTTTGATAAAAATAGTTTAGAACATTAACTTTTATTTTACTAAAATAACTCTATATACTACGCTGGTGACAATAAATAATGTATTAATGATGTTTATCATAAAATAATATTTGATATTTCCACCCTAATATTAAACTGATCCTAAACCATAGTACTAAAGCCACCGCTCTAATCTTTTTTAATCAGGCTCATTTGATTTTTGGGTTTGGCAAGATAAAATAGTGGTTAATATAAGAATGAAGCAAAAAAGGTAAATAGTTTTAATTCGCATTTTTATTATTTTTTAAAGATCATAAAAAAAGAATAACCTGACAGAAAAGTCTTGCTTTCAGGTTTGTTGGGGAAATATTACCTGGATTACCAGTTTAACAACCATGCAAAAATAAGCGGAGCTACAATTGTTGCATCCGACTCAACAATAAATTTAGGAGTATCTATATCGAGTTTTCCCCAGGTAATTTTTTCGTTAGGGACAGCACCGGAATATGATCCATAGCTGGTTGTGGAATCTGAAATCTGGCAAAAATAGCTCCAGAAAGGAATGTTTTCCATTTCCAAATCCTGGTAAAGCATGGGAACAACACAAATAGGGAAGTCGCCAGCAATGCCACCTCCTATCTGGAAAAATCCAACACCCTTACCTTCTGAATTTTTAATATACCAGTCAGCCAACCAGGTCATGTACTCAATTCCCGACTTTACTGTTGAAGGTTTTATTTCTTTTTTAATGCAGTATGAAGCAAAAATATTTCCCATGGTACTATCTTCCCACCCGGGGACCACGATGGGTAAGTCCTTTTCTGCAGCAGCCAGCATCCATGAATTTTGTGGGTCAATTTCGTAATATTGTTCCAAAACGCCTGAAAGAAGCATTTTGTACATATACTCGTGTGGGAAATATCGTTCCCCTTTTGCTTCGGCTTCTTTCCAAATTTCAAAGATATGTTTTTGTAATCGACGAAATGCTTCTTCTTCGGGGATGCAGGTGTCGGTAACACGATTTAGACCTTTTTCCAGAAGCTCCCATTCCTGTTTAGGTGTTAAATCGCGATAATGGGGAACCCTCTGGTAATGTGAATGAGCAACCAGGTTCATTAAATCTTCCTCAAGGTTTGCTCCGGTACACGAAATAATGTGAACTTTATCCTGACGGATCATTTCGGCAAGGCTTTTACCAAGCTCGCCTGTACTCATGGCTCCGGCCAGGGTGATCATCATTTTGCCATTTTCGGCCAAGTGTTTTTCGTAACCTTTGGCAGCATCTTTAAGTGCTGCAGCATTAAAATGCAAAAAATGCTCGTCGATAAATTTTGATATGGTATTTCTTTTCATCGTTTATATTTTTGGATTGGAAAACACATAACTTAGTATTTTATAATATAATTTAGCAGCTAAAAAGTCTGGTGCTTTATTGTTTTCACTGGGGCAAAGCTCCATGATATCAAAGCCTATAATATTCCTTTTTGCTGCAACCAGTTTAATAAAATCCACTACCTGATACCAGGTTAATCCACCGGGCTCGGGCGTTCCGGTAGATGGCATAATGGATGGGTCAAATCCATCAAGATCGATGGTTATAAAAACATTATCGGTTAGTTTGTTTAATACTTTGTCCATCCATTTTGAATCGGTATGAATTTCATGCGCAAAAAAACAGTTATCTTTTTTCAAAAAATTTTTTTCAGAAACATCCATGCTTCTTATTCCAACCTGTACAAGGTTTGCTTTTTTTTGCGCTTCGTGAACTGCACAAGCATGATTGCATGCTGAACCTTCATATTCATCTCTTAAATCGGCATGTGCATCTATTTGTAAAATGGTTAGATTTTTAAAATAATCGTTAAATGCTCTAATAGATCCAATACTTACTGAGTGCTCTCCACCAAAGACTGTGACAAACTTTCCCATCTTAAGGTATTTTAACACGGTTTGATGCACCTGCATAACCATTGCTTCGGGTGATTTTTTTTCAGTAATTGGATTGGCTAAAAATACCCCTTTTTTATAAACCTCAGAGTCGGTTTCGATATCATATAGTTCCATATTTTCGGAAGCTTTGAGAAAGGCCTCAGGCCCTTTGTCAGCACCTTTTATCCAGGTGCTGGTGCCATCGTATGGCACAGGAATAAGCACAACTTTTGATGTTTCCAGCTGTGCAAACTCATCGGGTATGCCGGCATAGTTTTTCATCGTTTTCGTGATTATTGGTTTTAATAACCTAATATTTTGAGCATATCTTTAGGTTCCTGCTCTTTGGAAAACAACCTTGTGGTAAATTTTCCTTTTTTATCTTTATCAATAATAATATGTTTTGGGCCAGGAATTAAACAATGTTGTAAACCTCCGTATCCTCCTAAGGTATCCTGATATGCTCCGGTATTAAAAAAGCCGATATACAATGTTTCATTTGATGAGACTTTAGGCAAATAAATAGCATTGGCATGTTGTTCGGAATTGTAATAATCGTCGCTATCGCAGGTTAATCCACCCAGAAACACCCTTTCGTAAGTATTATACCATTTGTTAATGGGTAACAGAACAAACCGCTTATTTATAGCCCAGCTGTCGGGTAATGTAGTCATAAAAGAGCTGTCAATCATATTCCATAACTCACGGTCGTTTTGTTTTTTTTGTCCTAAAATGGAGTAAATAATACCACTACTTTCACCTACTGTAAAGGAGCCAAATTCGGTAAAAATATTGGGTTCTTTTAAATTGTTGGCATCACAAAATAATTTGATTTGTGAGATAATTTCATCAACAATGTACTCATAGTCGTAATCGAAAGATAGTGAGTTTTTTGTGGGGAATCCGCCACCAATATTTAAGGAATCAAGCTCAGGGCAAACCTTTTTTAATTCGCCGTAAACATTTAAACATTTCACCAATTCACTCCAGTAATACGCATTGTCTTTTATTCCGGTGTTTATAAAGAAATGAAGCATTTTGAGTTTTATATTGGGATTTTCTTTAACCTGTTTTTTATAAAACGAAACAATGTCTTTATATCCAATACCTAAACGAGAAGTATAAAATTCGAATTTTGGCTCTTCTTCCGAAGCAATTCGAATACCAATTTGAAAGGGTACTTCAATTAGCTCTTCGAGCTGTTCCAGTTCTTTAAAATTATCTACTACGGGGATGGTATTATTAAAGCCGCTATTAATTAAATGAGCAATATTTTCAATGTAAGCTTCGCGTTTAAACCCATTACAAATAATATAAGTAGATTTGCTGATTTTTTTCTCTTCGTAAAGTTTTTTAACAATGTTTATATCGAAGGCAGATGAGGTTTCAATATGAATATCATTTTTAAGTGCTTCGTGGAGTACATGCTTAAAATGAGAGCTTTTAGTGCAATAACAATAGTAATAATTACTTTTATAATTAACTTTTTTCATGGCATTATGGAACCATTTTTTTGCCCGTTTTATCTGATTGGAGATTTGCGGCAGATAAGTAAACTTTAATGGGGTTCCATATTCTTCTATCATATCCATCAAAGGAATTTTGTGAAAAAGCAAGTTGTCATCTTCCAAACTAAATTCCATTTGCGGGAAATCGAAGGTTTGTTCTATTAAGTCTATGTATTTAATCTTCACCTCATAAAAATTTGATTGATTAATAAAGAACAAATTAAATATTTTTATTGATATAAATTAATATTATACACTTATGAAATTAAGGGAAAATTCTTTTTTTTCAAATAGTAAGGAAATAAAAAAATAAAAGCCGCAATTATTGCGGCTTTTGCAGTAAAAATAATTTATTAATAATACAGTATCCAGGCTTTTAATCCTTTTTCCTGCGTTAAAAAGCGATATTCAGCCAAAGCTTTTCTTTTATCGGCAAAAGAGTTGTAGCTTACTGCATGCATTCCGTTTCTTTCGCCCAGTTTTTCAGCATTATAACCTTGTTTTTTTAAGTCTTCTAAAAATCTGTCGGCGTATTTTTCATTTTTAAAACTCCCTGCTATGATGTAATATTTTTTTTGTACTGCTGTAGTTGTTTTTGTCTCTTGTTTTTTAGGTGTAGCTGATTTATTCTCGGTTTCAGCTTTTGCCTTGTCGCTTGTTTCTTCCCCAGCCTGGGCTTTTGTTTTGGCTGTTGTTTTTTGTTGGCGATCAGCTTGTTGAGTTGTTTGCTTTTTGGTTGGAGTGGCCTTTTTTTGTTGTGCTAATTCCGTTTTGGCTTTTGTATCTTTATCTTTAGAAAAGATGGCCTCAATTTTATCAATATTAATTAATGCGAAAATGATCAAAATAGCAATGGGTACGCCTATAGCAACAGTCCAAACGATACTTTTATTGAGTGATTTTTTTTCTTTTTTGTAGATAGTTGTTTTGGTTTCGGTTTTTTGGGTTTGTGGTTTGGCCGGTTCTTCTTTTTCGGGTGTAAATTCTTTGAGTTTAGATTCTTTGGATGCTTCTTCCTTTTTGATTTCTTTTTTCTTGTCTGCTTCTTTTTTATCTTCTTCCTCGGTTTTTTTAGCTTTTGCTGCAGAAGCTTTTTTCGTTGTTGTTTTTGTTGTTTCCTTTGCTGCTGTGGGAGTTCCTTTCTTTCCTTCTTTAGGGCTTTCTTCTTCTTTTTCGTTAGCAATGGTAATAAACTGTACTTTTCCCTGCTTGTCAATAATAAACTTACCGAAATCTTTAATTTCAAAGGGGTTTTCGTTGTCTAGTTCTTTCTTTACTAAATCAATAAAATCTTTGATTTTTTCAGCTGCTTGTTCTTTAGTAATTTCTTCTTTTTTAATGATATGTTTTTCCAATAACTCATCGTTAAATTTTAAGAAAGGGCTAAAGTAAACGTCTTTTAATTTCTTATCTAAGGTCTTTGCATCTTTATTTTTGGATGTTGCTCTTACTAAAAAAGCACCGAAATTTGGAACAATAACTCTGTTGTTTGTAGCCAGTAATTCCTGAATATAGGTTGCAATCATAACCAAAATTTTTAAGTTGTTAGCTTTTAAAGGTATAAATGTATAAATTTTAATGTAAAATTTGAAGTGTTGATACGATTAAGTTTATCTATGGTCATTAAAAAAACAAAAAAAGGTTAATTTTTTGAAAAAGCGTTATTAATTGCTGTAAAAAGTTTTTTAATATTAATAGGTTTAGTTATAAAATTATCGCATCCTGCATTTAGGCATTTTTGTTTTTCCTCATCGTGAGTAAAAGCTGATTGGGCAATTATTTTAAGATCGTGTTTTGTTTTTTTTATTTCTTTAGCTGCCTGGTATCCATCCATATTGGGCATTTTTAAATCCATAATTACCAAGTCAATTTTGTTTTTTAAACATAAATCAACGGCTTCTTTACCGTCTTTTGCCCACATTATTTTTGCATTGGTTGTGCTTAATATTTCTTTAATGTAAGTATAGTTGGCATCAATATCTTCGGCTATTAAGAACACTTTATCTTTCCAGTCAAAAGTTAAAGGAGTAAGTTTTTGAATAATGTTTTTTTTGTTTTGGCTTTTAATATCTAAAGGGAGAGTAAAGTAAATGTTTGTTCCTTGTTGCGGAGTGGATTGTACCCATATTTCACCACCCAGGTGATGAACAATTTTTTTGGCAATAGTTAACCCCAAACCAGTCCCCCCGTATTCACGCGTAAATGATTCGTCCACCTGCCTGAAAAGATCGTAAATCATTTCAAATTTATCATTGGCAATCCCAATTCCCGAATCAATAACATAAAATTGAATTTTGTTATCGTCTTTCATAACAGAGTACCCAAACTCAACAAAACCTTGTTGCGTAAATTTAACCGCATTCTCAATTAAATTAAACAGCACTTGTTTTAAGCGGATCGTATCGGTTACAAAAGAAAAATCTTTACTTCTTACGCCTTTGTTTAACGACAAGCGAAGTTCTTTTTTGGGGTCTTGTTCAATTTTAATGCTAAAAGAAACATATAAGTCCAGAAGTAATTTATTGATGTAACATTTTGAGTAACTAATTTCGAAACTACCCGATTGTATTTTGGAGATATCAATTACATCATCAATTAGCTTAAGTAGGTTTTGGCTGTTTTCGTTAATTAAATTATTAAGTTTTATTTTTTCTTCGTAGGGCAAGTCTTCGTCGAGCAATAAGCTTGAAAATCCAATGATGGCATTTAGAGGTGTTCTGATTTCGTGGGATAGATTCGCCAAAAAAGCTGTTTTTAAACGGTTTGATTCTTCGGCTTGTTCTTTTGCCAATACTAATTCTTTTTCGTTTTTTTTACGTTTTGAAATATCTTCGGCAATTATTATAAAATGGGTAATCTCATTTTTGCTGTTTTTTACCGGTGAGATAGAGGCTAATTCCCAGTATAATTCTCCATTTTTTTTACGATTCTGGATTTCTCCCTGCCAGTCATGACCCTGCGAAACTGTAGTCATAATATCTTTATAGATAGTTTTAACCGATTCTGAATCGCTTAAAATCCCCACTTTTTCGCCCAACACTTCTTCAGGAGTATAACCTGTAAATTTTGTAAAAACAGGATTTACATATTCAATTTGTCCTTTTAAGTTGGTAATGATAATACATACCGGAGAGTGTTGAATGGCATTGGACAATTTTTTCAGTTCATATTCTGTTTTTTTCTTTTGGGTAATATCTATAGATAAACCACCAATTTTCCAGGTATTATCTGCTGCTCTAAATCTAAATTTATGGGTTTGGTATGTAATAAGTTCTCCTGTTTTGTCGGGCAATTGCTCTTCTTCAACTAATACCTCTCCATTAATGGCTCGTTGGTCTTCTTTCGTTATCCGGTGAGCGTATTTATCTGGAAAAATTTGCTGTGGGGTTTTATTTAGGCAGTTTTCGGATGAGTAGACAGCATCCATATATTTATTCATATATACTAGTCGAAAATTCTCATCTTTAATAAAAACACCTAAGGGTAAGTTATCCATAAAAATGGAGAATTGCTGTTCGGTTCTTCGCAGCGTTTCTTCAATTTCAGTTCGTAAAGAAATGTCTTTAAAATCTTCGATAATTCCCAGAATGTCACCGTTCTGTCCTTTAAAAGCAACAGAGGTTAGAATGCCGGGAATAATTTTTCCTGTTTTGTTTCTTTTTTTGATATCCTGCTCAACACGCTCTTCTCCATTTTTAACCAGGTTTAACGGGCAGTCGGCGGTATGGCAATAGGGGCCAGGGAAAATATTGTAGCACTTTTTCCCTTCCGCATCTTCTTTACTTATTCCGGATATCATCGTAAACGTTCGGTTAACTCTCAGAATATTATAATTAATATCGATTAACCGCATGCTGTTTCCTGTCGTATTGAAAATTTGATTTAACTCTGCATTCGTGTCGATGATTTCTTTGGTTTTTTTTGCCAGACGCTTATCGATACTATCTTGTAAATTAAAAAACTTGTTTAAAAGTAAGTTGAACGAAAAATGGAGTATGATAAAGGTAATCGCTAAAATGAAAAAGATGATTAACAAGGAGCGATATACCGAAGCAAGAAAAGCATTTTGGATTTTGGAAATATCTTTAAGAAAAATGACACCAACAAATCCTTCGTCTTTAAAACTGTTTTGTATTTCTACCAGGTCAACAGAGTAGCACTTATCACGATAATTAATTTTTTCTTTTTCAAAAATGTTATTATCTTCTATTATTGATGTGAAAAAATCATGGTTAAATAATGAGTGGATAATAATATTATCTTTTTTTGGCGAGCCGGAAAAGTGATGTTTTAGATTTGCTGTTATTTTTTGGCTATCAAATAAAGTACCAATAATTACGTTATGTTCTTTGGATATATCTTCTACGATTTCATTTTCGCGAATACCAAATTCTATGCATCCAATATAATTACCTTCATAAATGATGGGTTCAATAATTTTATAAAATAATTGAGCATCATAAAATTCGAAACCAGACTTTTTGATTTGTTTTTCGTTTACTTTAACAACCAGCGTTGAAGGATTAGAGGATTTCATCTGTCCACCTGGCCCGGTTTCCATATTTAATGCCAGGGAATTATCTTTATTATAGAAGTTCAGGACAAAATGATAAGGGTCTTCATTTTTTAATACAGAATAATACGGAAAGACTTGTTTGTATAGTTCATCAATTTTTTGTGAGTTAAACCGTTGTTTTATTTCCGGATTATTAACGAAATATTGTATTTTTTCCCTGTAAAGGCGATTGGTAGTATAGAGGATATGTTTTATCTCAACGCTTGCAATTTCATTATCTTTCTGTATTTGCCAATCGAGATATTGTCGCTGGTTTTTCAGGCTTAAATAGAAATAAAATGAACATAAAGCCAATAGCGCGGATATAATGGCTATGATGGTTCTGTTTTTTAATTTTTTTTCAATTTCCATTAAGTGGTTATAGCTCCTAAATTAAAACACAAGCAACAAATAAAGTAAAAATAATCTTAAGTTAAAAGTTACGGTTGATAGGTTTGTAAACTTTTTATTAAAAACACGAAGAATATTTTTTAAAGGCATTGTTGATAACTTTTTGAATGGATTAAATTGATATTGTGTAGTAACGGTTGATTTTGTATTTTTAAACCACCGATGATTAGTAAAAAAATGACAAAATACTATTTGTTTTTTCTTGTGTTTCTGTTATCCTATCAGTTTCTTTTGGGACAGGAAGAGAGAAAAAATCCTGTATCACTTGCTGTTAAACCACAATATGGATTCATCCTGCCACATTCAAGAAAAGTAGAACATCTTACTCACACTAATCCTTTTGGCATTGAGATGGAATATGCATGGATTATGCTAAAAGATAAAAACTGGCAGCAATGCAATTGTTATTCTAAAATGGGGGTTTCATTTCTGTATGTTAATTTTGCCAACCCCGATATTGTAGGTAGTTCTTATAATCTGATTGGCTTTGCCGAACCCTTTTTATTTCGCACCCCTCAATTTATACTTACTTCCAGAATGGGTGTAGGTATTAGTGTGTTAGATAAAATTTTTGATGAGTATCAGAATCCAGACAATCAGTTTTTCTCAACGCATATTAGTTTTATTGTGCATATTGATGTTAATGGATATTATAAGCTTACAGAAAAATTTAAACTTTTATTATTTGCCAAATATTGTCATATTTCAAATGGAGGTATAAAAGATCCAAATTATGGGATGAATTTTCCAATGTTTGGTTTGGGCCTTAATTACCTGCCAGGAGGAGAGGTTGATTTCAAAGAGCGGGAAAAAGAAGTTTTTAATCCCTCCTTTTTTTATGGAATTTATCCTTTTGCAACCATCGAATCGGTTGCGGCCGATATGGAAAACCCTGAAAAACCAACCTTCGCAACAGGGTTATACGGAATTGCCGGACGAACTGTAAGTAAATTAAATGGCTTTAGCATTGGGTTGGATTATATTTATGATGGTGCAAAAAAGGAGAAACTTGCAAGGGCAGGGATTGATAAAGATCATCAGCAGCTATCGCTGTTATTTGGACACCATTTACAATTTGGGAAGTTTGACTTTTCGCAGCATTGGGGTACTTACCTTTATGCTCCAGACAAACCACGTAATTTCTATCAACGGTATAGCCTTTCGTTCAGATTTTCAAAGCATTTTTCCGGGGGAGTTACCCTGAAAGCACATGGCGATACAGCCGATAATTTTAATGTACTGGTGGGGGTGATTTTTTAAATGATTCTCTTTTGTTAAATTTGTTAGCGAAAATAAACAAAGCATAAAGCCATGAACAAAAATAAGCTAACACCAGACCAGATAAAACAGGTAAAACAGTTTCAGCGAAACGAAATTACCGAATATCACATCTATTTAAAACTATCAAAAAGAGTAAAGGATAAGAAAAATGCTCAAACGTTGCAACGAATTGGTGATGATGAGTTGAGGCACTATCATTTTTGGAAAGAGTATGGTGAGGAAGAGGTAAAACCCAACCGGTGGAAAGTGATTAAGTTTTATTGGCTAGCACGTATTTTGGGTATTACTTTCAGTATCCGCCTGATGGAAAAAGGAGAGGAAGGAGCCCAGGAAGAATATAAAAAAGCTTGCGAATATATTCCCGAAGCGAAACAAATTGTTGTTGATGAAGATGAACATGAAGAAAAATTAATTGAGTTACTAAAGGAGAAGAAACTCGACTATGTTGGTTCTATTGTTTTGGGCTTAAATGATGCATTGGTTGAACTTACAGGAACATTGGCCGGACTAACTTTTGCATTACAAAATACACGATTGATTGCTGTAGCCGGACTAATTACCGGAATTGCTGCTTCTTTTTCTATGGCTGCATCAGAATATCTTTCTACCAAATCGGAAGGTAATGGGGCAAATGCACTGGCATCATCCATTTATACCGGACTGGCCTATATTGGAACGGTGATTATTTTAATTTTACCCTACCTGCTTTTTACCAACTATTTTGTTTGTTTGGGATTGACCCTGGCTTTTGCAACCCTGGTGATTTTATTTTTTAACTACTACATCGCAATTGCCAAAAACTTGAATTTTAAGAAACGGTTTTGGGAAATGTTTGTTATTAGTATGGGGGTAGCCGCCTTTACCTTTGGTATAGGATATTTAATTCGGATATTCTTAGGGGTGGATGTTTAAGGAGAAATGAGCTGGTAATGAAAAGAAT
>JAXHVS010000021.1:0-12849 GCA_034189025.1 Bacteroidota bacterium | reverse complement strand
GCGCGAGCAGGAGTTCGAAAATGAAAAAAGAATTTTGATTCCTTCTCCTAAGGTAGCCACTTATGATTTGCAGCCTGAGATGAGTGCTTTTGAGGTAAAAGATGCTATTGTAAATGAACTAAAAACCAGGGAAACAGATTTTGTTTGTCTGAATTTTGCTAACTGTGATATGGTTGGCCATACAGGAGTTTATGAATCAATTAAAAAGGCCGTAGAAGCTGTAGATACTTGTATGGGCGAAGTGGTTGAGACGGCAGTAAATAATGATTACGAAGTGGTAATTATTGCAGATCATGGGAATGCAGACAATGCAGTAAATGAAGACGGGTCAGAAAATACCGCACACTCGCTGAACCCTGTGCCTATTGTGGCCGTATCGGAACGTTTTAAAAAAGTTGAAAATGGAATTTTGGCTGATGTGGCTCCAACCATTTTAGAAATGATGAGGTTGGATAAACCCAAAGAGATGACCGGGAAATCCTTAATTTCTAAGTAATTAATTGATGAATTATATGATACAAATTGGCAACTGTATTGTCAGTACTGAGTTGCTTGACGAGAAATTTGTTTGCGACCTGGAAAAATGCAAAGGGCATTGTTGTGTCGAAGGAGAATCGGGAGCACCATTGGAGCCAGCTGAGGAGAAACTTATTGAAGATAATTTTAACGGATTTAAAACATTTTTACGGCCAGAATCAATTGAAACCATTAAAAAAAATGGGTTTTCTGTGATTGATAAGGATAATGAATTAGTTACCCCACTTCTCAAAGGGAAAGAGTGTGTGTATGCCATTTTTGAAAATGGAATAGCAAAATGTGGAATTGAGAAAGCATTTTTTGCAGGAAAAAGTAAATTCAGAAAACCGATATCCTGCCATTTATATCCGGTAAGGATAAAAAAACTTTTTGATGACGTGGACGGATTAAATTATCATTTCTGGAATGTCTGCGATCCGGCAAGAGATTTAGGACGTAAAAAGAATGTTTTTACTTATGAATTTCTGGAAGGTGCTTTGGTTCGTAAATATGGACGAGAATGGTATAACGAATTGAAAGAAGCTGCTGAAGCCTATAAGAATGAAGTTCAACAGTCGGAGAATGGCTAGATATTTAGAGTTTGAAACGAAGGTTTTCCTTTTGTTCTTTATCGAAGCAATTACCCACTTGTAATTGTGAATAGTCTGTAAAAAATATTAATTTAGTTGCTCATTTTTAAAAATAAATCTAATAATAAATAAAAATAACTATGGAAAAAGTAAAACAGTACATTGAAGAGAATAAAGATCGATTTTTAGAAGAGTTATTCGAGATGTTAAGGATTCCCTCCATCAGCTCCATGAAAGACCATAAACAAGATATGGTAAAAATGGCCGAAAAGTACAAAGAGATGTTATTAGCTGCTGGCTGTGATAAGGCTGAAGTGAAACCAACTGATGGAAACCCCGTGGTTTATGGTGAAAAAATTATTGATCCTTCTAAACCAACTGTTGTAGTTTATGCACACTACGATGTAATGCCTGTTGATCCGGTTGATTTGTGGAAACAAGATGATCCTTTTGAACCGGTGATAAAAGATGGTAAAATTTGGGGACGTGGCTCTGACGATGACAAAGGACAGGGAATGATGCATGTTAAGGCTTTCGAAGCCCTTGTAAAGACGGATTCGTTACCTTGTAACGTTAAATTTATGATTGAAGGTGAAGAGGAAATTGGTTCGCCCAGTCTGCCTAAATGGTGCGAGGAAAATAAAGATTTGGTAAAAGGAGATGTGATCCTTGTTTCTGATACTTCTATGCTTGCTCCTGATACTCCATCAATAACTACCGGATTACGCGGATTAGCTTATTGGGAAGTTGAGGTTACAGGCCCTAACAGAGATTTGCACTCAGGACTGTTTGGTGGAGCTGTGGCAAACCCAATCAATGTGTTAGCTAAAATGATTAGCGATATGGTTGATGAAAACGGACATATTACTATTCCCGGTTTTTACGATGATGTATTGGAGGTGTCTGATGAAGAAAGAAAGAAGATGGCTGAAGCTCCATTTGATAAAGAAACATATAAAAAAGCTATTGACGTTAAAGAATTATATGGCGAAAAAGGATTTACAACGCCTGAGCGTACAGGTATCCGGCCATCGTTCGATGTATGTGGAATATGGGGAGGATATACCGGCGAAGGAGCGAAAACAGTACTTCCATCCAAAGCATATGCAAAAATTTCTTCTCGATTAGTTCCAAATCAAGATAATAAGAAAATTGCCGAGTTATTTAAAAACCATTTCGAGAAAATAGCTCCGGGCTATGTAAAAGTTAATGTTAAATATTTACATGGCGGTCAGGCTTATGTATGTCCTATTGATTTGCCTGCATACAAAGCAGCTGAAAAAGCATACCAGGAAGTTTATAATAAAATGCCTGTGCCTGTTCGTAGTGGTGGTAGTATTCCTATTATTTCCGAATTTGATCGAATACTTGATACAAAATCAGTTTTAATGGGATTTGGTTTGGAAGACGATGCTATTCATTCACCCAATGAAAATTATCCAATAGAACAGTTTTTTAATGGTATAAATACTATTCCTTATTTCTATAAATATTTTGCCGAAATAAAAAAGTAATAGCAATAAAAGTATAATTAAAAATCCGGATTTTTAAAATCCGGATTTTTTTATTTTATTGTTAAAAAATAACTTTTTAACAATAAGGGGGTTTTAAATTAAGGGCATACTTAAAAAAATATATAAAAATAATAAGAAATACCCTATTAAATAATAGGGTGTTGTTTAAAAAAATATTATTTTTGTATCTATCTTTTTTAAATAAATCTAAAATTGATGTTTTATGAGCTCCATTCGATTTAAAGCCATTGGCGAAATATTAAACCGTAAGCCTTTAGAAGTTACACTCCCATCTGTAAAAACTTCCGAATATTTTGGCATCAATGTTTTTGATAGCCGTAAAATGCAAGAATATTTATCCGGCGAAGCCTATAAAAAAGTATTGGAAGCAATTGAAAAGGGTATACGTATCGACCGTAAAATTGCTAATCAGGTGGCTACGGGAATGAAAGCCTGGGCTATTGATCGTGGAGCTACACATTATACACACTGGTTTCATCCACTGAACGGAACAACAGCAGAAAAACACGATGCTTTTTTTGAACCAGCTGATAATGGAGGTGTAGTGGAAAATTTCCAGGGCGATATGCTTGTTCAGCAAGAACCCGATGCTTCGAGCTTTCCAAGTGGCGGACTCAGAAACACTTTCGAAGCTCGTGGATATACTGCATGGGACCCTTCTTCGCCTGCTTTTGTGTTTGGAAATACATTATGTATTCCTACTATTTTTGTTTCATATACAGGTGAAGCTTTGGATTACAAAACTCCTTTGATTAAATCTTTAAACTATATTGATAAAGCAGCAGTTGATGTTTGTCAATATTTTGATAAAGATATTACCAAAGTTAATGTTACGCTTGGATGGGAACAAGAATATTTTTTGGTCGATAATGCTTTATTTAATGCCCGTCCGGATCTTTACCTTACAGGCCGCACACTCATTGGACATGCATCGGCAAAAGACCAACAACTTAGTGATCATTATTTTGGCTCAATCTCCGACAGAGTAAAAAATTTTATGTGTGAATTCGAAGTTGAAGCATATAAATTAGGAATCCCCATAAAAACAAGACATAACGAAGTGGCGCCTAATCAGTTTGAGTGTGCCCCTATTTATGAGGAGGCCAACCTTGCAGTAGATCATAATCAGATGTTAATGACTTTAATGGATAAAATAGCCCGAAAGCACGACTTTAGAGTTTTGTTTCACGAAAAACCTTTTAAAGGAATAAATGGCTCTGGAAAACATAACAACTGGTCGTTACAATCTAATAACGGGAAAAATTTATTATCTCCGGGGCGAACGCCTAAAAATAACCTGCAATTTTTAACTTTTTTAATCAATACGATAAAAGCGGTACATGATTATGCTGATATTTTACGTGCCAGTATTGCTATTGCAGGCAATGAACACCGGTTAGGGGCGCATGAGGCTCCTCCGGCTATTATGTCTGTTTTTATTGGTTCGCAATTAACCAGTATGCTCGATCAGTTGGAAAAAAGAGTTCCGGATAAAAAAATGACCCCTGATGAAAAAACAGAGTTAAAATTGGATATTGGTAAAATTCCGGAAATTTTACTCGATAATACCGATCGTAACCGAACCTCACCTTTCGCCTTTACAGGAAACCGATTCGAATTTCGTGCTGTGGGATCTTCGGCCAATGTGGCTTCTCCAATGATTACATTGAATACTGTTGTAGCTAATCAATTGGTTGAATTTAAAAAAGAGGTGGATGCTATTATTGATAAAGGGATAAAAAAAGATGAAGCGATTTTTCAAGTTCTAAAAAGATATATTAGCGAATCTAAAGAAATAAGATTTGAAGGAAACGGCTATAGTCATGACTGGATTAAAGAAGCCGAGAAGCGAGGATTGTCTAATATTTCTGATGTGCCAGAGGCTTTACAAGCCTTTATAAGTGATCAAACAAAAGATACTTTTGCTAAAACTCAGGTTTTAAGTGCCCGTGAGCTGGAAGCCAGATATGATATCCAGCTTGAGATATACGTTAAGAAAGTACAGATTGAAGCCCGGGTATTGGGCGATTTAGTTCGTAATCACATTATCCCTACGGTAATAAAATACCAAAACATTTTACTTGAAAATATTCAAGGGATTAAAACGCTTTATCCGCAGAATATTTTTGAGCATATGGCAAAATCACAATTAAATACCATTAGTGAAATATCCGAGCGGATTGGAATAATTAAGGACTTATCCGACGAATTAATTGAAGCACGAAAAAAAGCTAATAAAATTAAAGATGTGCGGAAAAAAGCCACTGAATATTCTAAAAGGGTAGTCCCTTTTTTAGAAAAAATACGTTATCATGTGGATAAGTTGGAATTAATTGTAGATGATGAATTGTGGCCGTTTCCTAAATATAGAGAATTACTTTTTACAAGATAATTGTTTATTCTTTTCTAAAAAGAAAATTTAAATGATGATTTAATCACAGGTACAAAGGTGAAATATGTCTTTGTATTTAATTGGATTAAACAAAAAATGCTATTTTTAACGTATCTTTTTATTTTGTATAAAAAGTTTTACTTTTACATTTTACATCATGTTGTAATTTGAAAAAAATATGAATATCAGAAAAATATTTTTTGTCACTATCTTGAGTTTTATAACTCATTCATTAGCATTTGGACAATTAAGCGTTTATCAAAAAGCAAATGAGTATTATGAAAACGGTCAGTATTATGAGGCTATTGATAGGTTAAGGGATGCCTATAGTAAAGTTACGGATAATGATTTAAAAGATGAGATTACTTTTCAGGTAGCAGAGTGTTATCGAAAAACCCATCAACCTAAAAAAGCAGAGATGTGGTTTAAACGAACGATACAAAAAGAGTATCCTAATCCATTGATTTATCTTTATTATGCCGATGCGTTAAAAGTAAATGAAAAGTTTGATGAGGCAGAAGAGAATTATCGACAGTATAAAAAGTTGGTTCCCAACGATCCACGTGGAGATATTGGCATCAAATCATGTGATCAGGCAAAAAAATGGTTGGAAAATCCCAATGGATACAAAGTAGCCGAAATGAAATTTTTCAATTCACGCCAAAGCGATTACGGGCCTGCTTATGCAAAAGCAGAGTATGACGAAATTTATTTTACATCCTCGCGCGATGAGGCTACAGGTGATGATACACATGGAGCTACCGGATATAATTTTTCCGATATTTTTACATCTAAAAAAGATATGAAAGGAAATTGGAGTACTCCGGTTCCTTTAGAAGATAATATTAATACCGAATTTGAAGAAGGAGCCGTTTCATTGAGCAAGGATTACAATACGATGTTTTTTACCCGATGCGAAATGCATAAACGGGATAATTTGGGATGTCAGATTTTAGTTTCTAAACGCAGTGGAGAAAAATGGGAAAAACCAGAACCACTAAGTATTGCCACCGATAGCATTGTGGTTGCACATCCTTCCATATCGGAAGATGAACTTGAGCTCTATTTTGTTTCTGATATGCCGGGAGGTGTTGGTAAAAAAGATATTTGGAAATTAACACGCAACTCTCCCGATGGACAATGGGATGATCCGGTTAATTTAGGTGAACAAATTAATACCCCTGGCAACGAAATGTTTCCTTATATCCATAGCGATGGAACCTTATATTTTTCGTCCGATTATCATCCAGGAATGGGTGGTTTGGATATTTTTAAGGCAACAAAAGATGATAATGGAAAATGGGAAATTGAAAATATGAGATATCCTGTTAATTCAACCTACGACGATTTTGGTATCATCATTGAAAATGAAGAAGAACGTGGGTATTTCAGTTCATCACGAGATAGAGGTATCGACAATATTTATTCATTTGTATTACCACCATTAAAATTTAGTGTAGAAGGTGTTGTGCGTAATGATAAAACAGATGATCCATTAGCTAGTGCCACCATTAAGCTTGTGGGTAGCGATGGTATGACCCTGGCAAACGAAACCGATAATAAAGGTTCGTTTAAATTTATGTTGAGGCCCAATACCGATTATGTATTTATTGCCTCGAAAAAAGGATTCCTTACCGGTAAAGCCAAAGAAACGACCAAAGGGTTAACCGAAAGCCAGGATTTTGATATTGAAATTCGACTTTCTTCTATTGCCGAACCTATTGAACTGCCAAATATTTTCTACGATTTTGCAAAATGGGATCTGCGCCCAGAATCTATGGTAGCATTGGATAAATTGGTAGAAACACTAAATGATAATCCAAATGTGGTTATTGAATTACGTTCCCATACCGATTCCAGGGGTAGTGCCGCAACAAATGTCGAGTTGTCACAAAAACGAGCCCAATCTGTAGTTAATTATCTGATTGAAAAAGGAATAGAGCCGGCAAGGCTTCGGGCTAAAGGTTATGCTGCAACCATGCCAAAAGTGGTAGATGCTAAATTAGCCGAACAGCACGACTTCCTTTCTGAAGGTACAGAATTAACACCTGATTTTATTGAAAGTCTAGAAAGTGAAGAGCAACAAGAAGTTGCACATCAGATCAATCGAAGAACTGAATTCCAGGTAATTTCAACAAATTACGAACCGAATAAATAATTTTTAATTTACTGATGATTAAAGGGTTTCTGTTTTTTAGCAGAAACCCTTTTTTATCAATTTCTAATGTAAATTTTAATTGTTGAGAACTAATTGCTAATTTTGAAACCTAATTTTTTTATTCCACAACATCATGTCAAAAGATTCTCGTTATAATTTAAGAGGAGTATCCGCTTCGAAGGAAGATGTACGCCATGCAATAAAAAATATTGATAAAGGATTGTATCCTAAGGCTTTCTGTAAAATAGTTCCTGATATTTTAGGTGGTGATAAAAATTATTGTAATATTATGCATGCCGATGGCGCAGGCACAAAGTCATCGCTGGCCTACATGTATTGGAAAGAAACCGGCGATTTGTCGGTGTGGAAAGGAATTGCTCAGGATGCCGTAGTGATGAATCTTGACGATCTTCTTTGCGTTGGAGCAACAGATAATATCTTGTTGTCATCAACCATTGGCAGAAATAAAAATCTAATTCCCGGACAAGTAATTACAACCATTATAAATGGAACCGAAGAGTTGCTTCAGGAATTAAGGGATCTTGGAATTTCAATTTATTCAACGGGTGGCGAAACTGCTGATGTGGGTGACCTGGTTAGGACGATCATTGTCGACTCGACTGTTACTACCAGAATGAAACGAGATTTGGTGATTGATAATAAAAATATCAGCGAAGGCGATGTAATTGTTGGTTTAAGTTCATCTGGGAAAGCCACCTACGAAAAAGATTACAATGGCGGAATGGGGAGTAATGGTTTAACTTCGGCACGGCATGATGTTTTTAATCATTATCTGGCCAAAAAATATCCCGAAAGTTACGATGCGTCAATCCCTGATAATGTTGTTTATTCAGGCCGTTATAAATTAACGGATACAATAGAGAAACTGGAAGTAGAGGCAGGGAAATTGGTGCTTTCACCTACCAGGACTTACGCTCCGGTGATGAAAAAAATATTTGAAAATTATCGCTCCGAAATTCATGGATTAATCCATTGTTCGGGTGGAGCACAAACAAAAATTTTAAATTTTGTTGATCAACTTTATATTATAAAAGATAACATGTTTGAAATTCCCGAATTATTTAAAATTATTCAGGAAGAATCGGGAACATCCTGGGAAGAAATGTATAAAGTGTTTAATATGGGGCACCGGATGGAAATATATGCTAAACCCGAAATCGCTAATGGCCTTATTGAGATATCGAAAAGTTTTGATATTGATGCTCAAATTATTGGGTGTTGTGAAAAATCAGACTCAAAGAAACTCACCATAAAAAGTGAATTTGGAGAATTCCATTATCAATAAACTGAACATGTTAATGAATAAATTGTTAATTTTGCACCGATTTAAAAAGGAGAACTATGAGTGGTAATATTATATTAGATAAACTAGAGGGGATTAAACTGAGATTTGATGAGGTTGGCCAGCTAATTACCGATCCGGACATTATTGCCGATATGAAAAGGTATGTGAAGCTGAATAAAGAATATCGCGACCTGGAACCTATTGTTGAAGCATACGGCGAATACAAAAATATTTTGAGCAATATACAAACAGCAAAGGATATTTTGGCTAAAGAAAAAGATGAGGAGATGCGTGAAATGGCCAAAATGGAAATAGTTGAGCTAGAAGAAAAAATAGGCCCTTTAGAAGAAAAAATAAAGCTTTTATTATTACCCAAAGACCCTGAAGACGAAAAGAACGCTATATTAGAAATACGAGCAGGGACAGGAGGAGATGAAGCCAGTATTTTTGCCGGCGATTTATACCGAATGTATTTAAAATATTGCGAGCGTAAAAAATGGAAAGTTGAAGTTACACATCTTAACGAAGGAACTGTGGGTGGATACAAAGAAATTGTAATGAAAGTTTCAGGCAATGGTGTATATGGAATATTAAAATATGAGTCGGGTGTTCATAGGGTACAGCGGGTACCGCAGACCGAAACACAAGGCAGAGTCCATACATCGGCAGCTACAGTTGCTGTTTTACCCGAAGCCGAAGATTTTGATATTGACCTGCGACAGGAAGATATCCGTAAAGACACTTACTGCTCATCAGGGCCTGGCGGGCAGTCGGTAAATACAACCTATTCGGCTATTCGTTTAACCCATATTCCCTCGGGTATTGTAGTTACCTGCCAGGATGAAAAATCGCAGCTTAAAAACCTCGATAAAGCAATGGCTGAATTAAGAACCAGACTATATAACCTGGAATATCAGAAATATCTTGATGAGATTTCGTCTAAACGAAAAACTATGGTATCTACCGGCGACCGTTCAGCAAAAATACGAACCTATAATTACCCGCAGGGGCGTGTTACTGACCATCGGATAAATCTTACCATGTATAATTTAAACGCCATTATAGATGGCGATATACAGGAAATTATTGAACAGTTGCAAATGGCTGAAAATGCCGAAAGATTAAAAGAAGCCGGAGTTGAGTAAAGAGAAAGACTATGGACTATCTTCAAATTGTTGAGCAAATAAAAAGGAAAAGAAGTTTTTTGTGTGTTGGCTTGGATACTGATATCACAAAAATACCTCAATTTTTACTCGATACCGATGATCCTGTTTTTGAGTTTAATAAACAAATTGTTGATGCCACCGCACCATACACCATTGCTTACAAACCCAATATAGCCTTTTACGAGGCTGCAGGTGTTTCGGGATGGAAAAGCCTGGAAAAAACAATTAATTATATTAATCTTTTGCATCCTGAAATATTTATTATTGCCGATGCAAAAAGAGGAGATATTGGCAATACTTCTAAAATGTATGCCCGTGCTTTTTTCGAAAATTTTAATTGCGATGCAGTTACTGTTGCTCCCTATATGGGAAGGGATTCTGTAGCACCTTTCTTGGAAATTAAAAACCGTTGGGTAATTTTATTAGCACTTACATCGAACGATAGTGCCCAGGATTTTCAATTTATTGAAAATAAGCAAAATGGTAAATGTCTATTTGAAGAAGTGCTGCTCAAATCAAAACACTGGGGGACAAAAGAAAACATGATGTATGTTGTTGGTGCTACTCAGGCACAAAAACTAAAAAAAATACGTGAATATATTCCCGAACATTTTTTATTGATTCCCGGAGTAGGAGCACAGGGAGGCAACCTTAAAGAGGTTACACAATTTGGTATGAATAATAATTGCGGATTAATTGTTAATTCTGCCCGATCCATTATTTATGCAGATCAGGCTCACGATTTTGCTAAAACAGCCGGAAAGAAAGCCAAAGAAATCCAGGAAGAGATGGAAGAGCTCTTGCTACAAAAAGGGATTATCTGATTTTTATTGTAATTTCTGTTACTTTTACTAATTTTATCCATATCCTTAATTCATAATACAATTATGAAAGAAGATTTTTTACATTATTTATGGAAATATAAATTGTTTAATACAACAAACCTGCGAACGCAAACCAACGAAAAAGTAGAAGTAATACATCCGGGGATGCCTAATAATGATTCTGGCCCTGACTTTTTTAATGCCAAAATAAAGATTGCTGAAACAACCTGGGCAGGGAATGTGGAAATTCATATCAAATCATCCGACTGGTTTCATCATAAACATCATACCGATAAGTCCTATGATAATGTAATTTTACAAGTTGTGTACCAGCACGATAAAGATGTTTATTTTTCCAATAATTCTATTGTTCCCACTATGGAGATTCACTTTGATGAAGTTCTGCTTAAGAATTACGAAAAACTTATTCGAAGCGAGTCGTGGATTGCCTGCGAAAAAGACCTGCACAAGGTGGATGATTTTTTGATTAAAAAATGGATGGAAGCATTAATGATTGAACGATTGGAAGATAAAGCATTAAGAATAAAGCAGGAATTAAAACAAACGCAAAATAACTGGGAAGAAACATTTTACAGGCATCTTGCAAAAAATTTTGGGTTTAAGTTAAATGGCGAACCTTTTGAATTGCTGGCAAAATCAATTCCCTTAAAGGTTTTAGCTAAACATAAAAATAATATAATGCAAACTGAAGCCCTGTTATTCGGGCAGGCAGGATTTTTAAACGAAGAAGCAGGCGATGATTATTTCCTGAAGCTAAAAAGTGAATATCAATTCTTACGTCATAAATTTAATTTAAAACCCATAGAAAAACATTTGTGGAAATTTTTACGTTCCCGTCCCGGAAATTTCCCAACCATTCGTTTGGCACAATTTGCTGCATTAATCTTTCAGTCAAAAAGCCTGTTTTCAAAAATTATGGAAACGCAGGATGTGCAGAAAATAAAGCAGATGCTACAGGCTAAGCCTTCCGAATACTGGGATAACCATTATCATTTTAACAAACAATCAGTAAAAAAACCGAAACCATTAGGCCAATCTGCTATTCAAATTCTTTTGATTAATACGGTGGCCCCGTTTTTATTTGTTTATGGAAAATATAGGGGTAAAGAAGAATTCTGCGACAGGGCTGTAGGGTTGTTATTACAAATAAAGCCCGAGAATAATTCCATCATTTCTCATTGGAGAAAACTTGGGGTAAAGCCACAAAATGCATTTGATACTCAGGCATTGATTCAATTAAAAAATAATTATTGTAAATTTAAAAAATGTTTACATTGCTCAATCGGGAATTATATTATTAAAAATATCCAATGAGAACATCTTCACTGAGAAAAGAAAATTTTAAGTCTGTTTATTTTGCCATCATTTTATTGGTATTAATCATTATAACAGGTACAGTAGGTTACATTATAATTGAAGATTTTACTTTTATCGAAGCTTTTTTTATGACTATTATAACCATTTCTACGGTAGGTTTTCGCGAGGTGAAACCACTGTCGGAACTGGGTCAGCTTTTTACCATTTTTTTGATTATCTTTAGTATAGGAATATTTGCTTATGCCGTAACCACCCTTACCCGATATATTGTTGATGGAGTTTTTAGAAACTATTTAAAAGATAATAAAGTGAAAACAAAAATCGAAAAATTAAAAAAACACGTTATTGTTGTGGGCTATGGCCGTAATGGCCGGCAAGCTATCGAAGAGTTAAAACGTCATAAATTTCCGATTGTTGTCGTAGATGGTAACGAGTCGATTATCCAGGAGATAAGAGAAAAAGCAGAATTATTGTATATTGAGGGTGATGCTACCGAGGATGAAACACTAATGAATGCTAAAATCTCAACAGCCAAAGCTTTAATTACAGCCTTACCCAACGATGCCGATAATTTATTTGTGGTACTTACTGCCCGGGCACTGAACCCTGATATTACGATTATTTCCCGTGCATCAAATTTTAATTCGGATAAGAAACTAAGAAGTGCAGGGGCAACCAATGTAATTATGCCCGATAAAATTGGCGGGCAACGAATGGCGAAACTGGTAGCACAACCCGATGTGATTGATTTTGTTGAGTTTGTAATGTTGCGCGAAAGCGAAGGCGTGCATATCGAAGAGATACATTGTAAAGGGATGGTTTCTTCGTTTACCGAAAAATCTATTGGCGAATGGACTATCCGGTCAACGACCGGCGCAAATATCATTGGCATAAAAACGGCTGATAATCAATATGTTGTTAATCCAACCCCTGAGCAGAAGATTACCGAAAACGACCAGATTTTTGTGCTCGGAAACCCAGACCAAATCACCAAATTAAAGAAAGTGTTGTTTAGTGGTTAGGG
>JAXHVS010000020.1:0-17217 GCA_034189025.1 Bacteroidota bacterium | reverse complement strand
AAAGTTACAAATATTCTTATTTTATTCCTAACATACTCAATCATTTACCTTTGATTTTAATATAACCCCTTTATTATTTTTCCCATCAATTTGGATAAGTATAGGTTTTTCGAACCGTACATGACGCAGATACTTATTTTCGAAAAACGCTTTTTGCTGGTTTAGATAATTAATATCATAAAAACCATCGTTAATATAAGGATTTATGGTAAAATAACCTACTCTGAAAGAAGTTAAATTTTGAAAAAAATGGGTCCCCTGGCTTGGGTCAATTCGATAATTTTCCAATCCCGACTCAACAATCACTCTTGCCTGAGATATTTGTGCCCATTTTACAGGAATACCTAAAGATGAATCAGCCGATCCCCAACGGCCAGGCCCCACTAAAACATAATTTCGCTTTTCATGGATAAACTTCTCATTTAAAGCTCCTATTTCTGATGCAATAATCTTAGTATCCAACGATTTAAAAGCTTCCGGTTTAACATAAATAAAATCATAAACATCATCAATACGCCCATTTCCTAATGCCGATTCACAATAAATTATGGCATCGTCTTCTTTTACCTCATCCAGGCCAAAATCGTTTACCTGGTCGTTTTCTACAATAGGCCTGATTTGTAAAAAGTTAAATACATAAGGTTGATCCTTTCCTACATTTAAATCAATGGCAAATTCAATTTCAATAGGGTTACCCATTTCTTTTTGACCAACCTCAAGAAGAGTTCTAAGAATTTCAGCTAAAGGAAACACTTCGTGTTTAAGAATATTTGCATACGTTATCACCCTTTTACCCTGGTAAAAAGTTCCATCACGTAACATATTGTTCTCGAAATCATAAGTAGAAGCTGCAAATTTTAATGATGAATCATTTTCGGCTTCTTTAATATCCAATCGAACCAGATTTATTCCATCATCTGTTGAAGGGTAAAATTTCGTAGGACACATATCCAACGCATAAAAATGTTTTTGTGTATCCTTTAAAGCCATTTCTGGATTTGAAAGTTGTAATATCTTTTTTGGATGTTTGGGCGAAAAACGCAAAGATATACCACCATCAACTATTTGTTTGCCAAGGCCATAAGCAATATTAACAATTCCATCTTCAGATTTTTCAGGCTCAATAGGATAAAAATTGATCGACCGGGCAACACCCGAAATAGTAGGATAAAAACGATTTCCAAATTGTGTACCACAAACTTCCTGTAATATGATACCCATTTTTTCTTCATCAATAACATTTGAGGTAGCAGCCATATATGCCTTGCTACTTTTGTAATATACTGAGGCATAAACACATTTAATAGCTTCTGAAAGCATTTTAATCATTAAAGTGCTATTTGATGTTTTAGGAATCATATAAGTTGAATAAATTCCTGCAAAGGGCTGATAATGTGAATCTTCGAGTTTTGATGATGACCTGATAGCTACCGGATTTTGGATCACTGAAATAAAAGCATATAAATCCTGATAGACTCTACTTGGCAGCTTTGCGTTTATAAAGTGTTCCAATATTTTTTCATCAGATTGGTCAGACATTGCAATCTTATAAAGATTATTATCTTCCATATATTCATCAAAAATATCTGTACTTAATACTACCGTTCGAGGAATCGTAACAATAACCCCCTGAAATTTATTGAATATCTGATTCTTTTTAATAATTGAATTCACAAAAGCCAACCCCCGGGCTTTTCCTCCTATCGATCCATCTCCAATACGAGAAAAAATTAGATACTCGTCGAAACTGTTTTTATCAAATTTAGCAATTACGCCCCGGCCTTTACTCATGCGATAACTCGATATAGCTCGGAAGATATATGTTCGTGCATCTTTAAGGCTTTTAAAATCTTTAAGCGATAAAAATTTAAACAATTGAGCTATAGGAAAAATAGCTCGCGCATTCAACCATTTCGACAAATCATTTCTGCTGGCATGGAATTCCAGTGATTTATCGGGAATAGTAAGTAACAAATTTTGTAATGATTGTAAATCTGATGCACGGCCAATGGGTTTTAAGGTATCAGGATCACGAAAAACAAACTCTCCAAATGCAAATTGTTTTATAATATAATTTCGGAGTTCAATGGACAATGTTTTAGAATATTTATGAATAAATCCCACACCTAATTCGTCGGCATATTTTTTATTATCCATATCTGATGATTGAAGCAACAAAGGCATAAATTCATCATCTTCTTTCACCTTTTTACATAACTTTATTCCTGCTAATTTATCCTTAACGCCATTTCGTGGATATGTTATATCAGAAATAATTCCCAGCATATTGTACTTATACTTTTCATAAATTCCTATAGCCTGTTCGTAATTAGTTGCTAAAAGAATTTTCGGACGCCCTCTCATGCGCAACATACGTTGGTGCTCATTTAGTGCTTCGCGCATATATTCCTTCGATTGTTTAAAAATTATTTTATAAACATTGGGTAAGTAACTTGAAATATAGCGAATTGAGTCTTCAATTAAAAGAATCGTTTGCACTCCAACCACTTCAACATCGTGTTGAACATTCATCCGGTCTTCAATCAATTTTATAATAGCTAATAATAAATCGGCATTTCCTAACCAGCAAAACACATAATCTATAGCGGTCAGATCTTCTTTCTCCAGGCGCATGGTAACCTCTCTGGAAAAATGAGTAAGTACAACAATAGGGATATTAGGATATAAAGATTTAATTTCTTTTGCAAAACTAAACGTATCATTATTTCCTATACGAAGCATGGTGATAACCAGGTCAATGTTATCGGTTCTAAGAATTTCAAATGCCTGCTCTGGTGAGTTTGCTAAAATAAAAATGGGTGGATATCTTAAATTTAAGGCAACATATTCATTAAATATCTGTTCATCGATGCGGCCATCTTCTTCGAGCATAAAAGAATCGTAATTACTGGCGATTAACAACACCTTATGAATTCTTCGCTGCATTAATAGGTTAAACGACGTATCATTAAAATCTATTTTTAAAGTATCTTGTTGATTAGTATAAAAACTCATAGTAAATTCATTTTCAAATTATTCATTAGTTGCCCTTGTAATCGTAGCAATCCTCTTTCTGCCATCCATTGTAATGGTTAAAGGTTTTTTAAATGTAACGTGCTTAAAATAATTTGTTTCTTCAACCACTTTTTGGTTATTTAATATATCCCAAGAAATATAATCTTTTATGGATTTATGATTCACGGAAAAATATCCAACATTCATAGAGGTAACGTTATGAAAAAAATGTGAACCTAATGATGCATCCAGTGCAAAATCATCAAGACTCATTTCAACAATAATCTTTGCATTTGAAATTTGAGGCCACGAAACAGGTATCCCGATAAATTTATCTCGTGTTCCCCATCTACCCGGGCCAATTAGTACATATTGTTTCCCCGCTTCCTGCATCTTTTGATTTAATTTCTCTATTTCATTGGCCATTTCTAGGGTATGTGTATTATTAAATTTTTCAGGTATTACATATATAATATCTTTGATGTTGTTGATTTTGCCATTACCCATCGTCTTTTCTGAATAAAGTACCAGATTTTCTTCATTAATTTTTTCAATATCAACATTAAAATCATCTTCGTTACATACCAATGGTTTAATCTGTAATAAATAAAATGATGCCAATCCATTTTTATCCTTATTCAAGTCTACAGCAAATTCAATTTCTACAGGAGAGCCTAATGATTCTTTAACAATATCTAAGATGACATTAATTGTTTTGGCTAAAGGAATATAATCATATTTTAAAATATTGGCAAAATTTATTATTCGTGGCCCATAACTATCCAACCCTGGTGTAATAATATCGTTATCAGAATTATACACGGAAGCCAAATGTTTCAAAGTACCATGTTTTTCAGATTCACTAATATCCAATTTTATCAACCCGGCATCTTCGCCTTCAAGTAAATTAATATCTGTTTTGGAGAGGTTAACTGCATAAAAATACAATTGAGAATTTTTATACAAATCTTTGTTTGAAACAATTTCAAGGGTTGGATAGGAAGGTGAAAAACGAAAAGCTTTTTCTCCTTCCACAACATACTGGCCTAACCCTAAAGCAGCAACAGCAAAACCCTCATCAGGTTTCATATGCGCCACCGGATAAAAATTATGTGATTGCGCTGTACCGCTAATATGCGGATAATAATAATCGGCAAATTCATTCCCAACTACTTCTTGTAATACAACAGCCATTTTTTCTTCTTCAATCTTGTGTCCAATAGCTTTAAAATAAGTGCGCGCATTTTTTGAGTAAATAGATGCAAATACCAGTTTAATGGCATTCATTAACTGCTCGTATCTTTCTTGAAAATCGGGATGATTATTGGGTAAAATATAGGTTTCAAAAATACCGGAGAAAGGCTGTGTAATGCTATCTTCAAACAAACTTGACGAACGGACAGCAATTGGTTTGGTAATTTTCTCAACAAAAACTTTTAATCTTTTTTTTAGGGTATAGGAAAGTTCTCCCTGTATAAATTTCTTGCGTAATGTTTCGTAATTCTGTTCATGAAAAATTGTCTCTCCCAATTTATTTACTTCAATAAACATATCGAATTCATCCGTACCAATTATACTAGTACGCGGTGTTCGGACATTAATTAACGGTAAAAGTTCTTTAAACTTAAAATTATAAATTAAGGTATTAATAAAAGCCAATCCTCTACCCTTCCCTCCTAATGCACCAGATGCCAGGCTAACAATATTACTCTCTTCGAGAAGTGCTGATTCGCTGAAATTTACAATTTTTCCTTTATCTTGTTCGGTACGGTATAATTTTAGAATATTGATGAGAAAATCTCTTAATTGTTTAGGGCTTTCAAAATCGGTAATTTTTAAAGGATTGATAATTTTTGCAATCTGAATCTCTCCACGCGCCATTAACCATAACGAAAATTGATTTTTTACCGCATGATAAACTAAGGAATCTTCGGGAACGGTTCTTAAATAGGACTCAAACTCGGCCATTGATTTTGCAACAGCTATTTGTCTACCCTGGTTATCACGATAGACAAAATGCCCGAATCCTAAGTGATAATTAATAAAACTTTTTAAATCCTGAAGTAACGTTTCCGAATTTTTATTAATAAAATTTGATTTTATTTCATAGGTTTTTTTTGCATTTTCAGGATTAGACGATTGTAATACCGTGGGTAAATTTGTAATATTTTCTTTAATATATTGTATTAATTCAAACCCTGCATTATGATCTAATTTTCCATTTTTCGGAAAGCTAACATCAGAAATAACACATAAAAAATAATCGCCATAATGTTTAAAAATATCCATTGCTTCTTCGTAAGTGCTTGCAAGAAGAATTTTGGGGCGTGTTCGTAATTTTAGCACTTTATATAAATCATCGGTATTAACATCTTCAATCAGCCGTTGTGTTTGTTCCATAATAATTTTATACAACATGGGCAGATATCGAGAATAATATTGAGGCGAATCTTCAATAAGCAAAATTACACGGGTAAGGCCAATTTTAGTATCATTTTCTACATTAACCTGGTCTTCAATTAATTTTACCATAGCAAAAAACACTTTTGAATCGCCATTCCAGATAAATAATTTATCAATATGCGATAAATCTCTTTTCTGATCTTCGAGTTCTGCTAGATCGCTATTGTTATTTAACAATAAAAAAACCGGAATGTAAGGATATTTATTTTTTAAAGTGGCTGCTATTTTTAAAGGAGTACTTTTATCTACACCCAACATTAAAATTACCATATCGAAATGCTTTGATTCGAGTGCTTCTAAAGCCTCATCCCTATTTGAAACACCGGTAACTCTTGGCATGGAAGTTAAATTAAGCTGATAATACTCACCCAAAATATGATCGGAAAACCGGCCTTCTTTCTCAATGCTATATGCATCATACAAATTAGCTATTAGAAGAATTTCCTTTACTTTAAATGGCATTAAATCATGCAATAAATCACGATCGGCATTGTGTTTATTTAAAAATTTCTGCAATAGCTGCCGGCTATTTAATACTTTCTCCGCATCTTTAGAAGCATCTTTTCGCTGTTCACGTTTAGCTTCTTGTTTTTTTATAATATCTTTTGCTCTAAAACTATTAATAAATCCCAGAATCAAATTTGACAAATTAACCAACAAGTCTCGCTCTTCCTGTAAAAACGGGCCTTCAAACAGATTTGGGAATTTTTTTAAGTAGGCAATTTCAATAACTCCTTCTTCTCCATCAATGGCCTGAAAATTTTGCCTTTGTATCCATTGAGTTTCTTTAAATCCAGGGCTATGATATTCTTTATCATCAAAAATAATTCGTGCAACGGCATATTCAGGATATTGCCAGGCTTTAGGCAATATGAGTACAATTTTTTGTAAAGTCTCTTCAATCGATTTACCCTCTTTAATAATTTTTGTGGTTTGATTGATGCATGATAATTCCTTAAGCCGTTCTTTATTTTCAGCTATTAACTTACTAAAATCTGAATTTGAGTGCACATTATCATCCATAGAGGGAATTTTTAGGCCTGTTATAATAAATTATAAATTATATCAATACAGGTTGATACATAATTATATAAATATAAATGATTTTTATGCTGAATAAAAATATTTTTACAACTAAAAAAGATAAAATAATGCACAAAAAAAAAACGAGCTACCTTTTAAGATAGCTCGTTTATATTGCATAAAAAAAATATTTTATATCTCCCAGGTTGTTCCGCTTCTTAATAAATCATCTACATTTTTTATGGATGATTTAGATTTAACCATTTCAACCTGTTCTTGTACACTTTGATCATAAGTTCGGGCTTTAACATTTCGGATTACACCAAAAGCAACTGGATACTCGGGATACCTCATGTTAGCCAACATAAGGTGGATTCCTGGGTTTTCATTCTCAGCATTATGCACAAGAATATCCTTTTCGGTATAATCATTTCCCAGTACAACTACTTTAAGTCTCATGTTTTCAGCATCAAGTACTAATCCCTTATCCTTATTTTTCCCAAAAATCATGGGTTCCCCATGTTTTAAGATGATCGTACGATCTTCTTTATGTTCTTTATCTGTTAATGATGCATGTGTTTTATCGTTATAAATCACACAATTCTGTAACACTTCGACAACAGACGCTCCTTTATGCCTAGCTGCTTCAACAAATATTTCTTGGGATAATTTAAGATTATTATCAATTGAACGAGCAAAAAATTTGCCCTGAGCGCCAATTACTAACTCTCCGGGATGAAATGGATGTTCTACCGTACCATAAGGAGAGGTTTTGGTTATCGCTCCAAATTTAGATGTTGGTGAATATTGTCCTTTGGTTAATCCATAAATTTCGTTGTTAAATAAAATTATGTTGATATCAACATTTCTACGAACAACATGAATAAAATGATTTCCCCCAATAGCTAATGCGTCTCCATCGCCTGTTATTTGCCAAACACTTAAGTCAGGGTTTGTTACTTTAACCCCTGAAGCAATTGCTGATGCACGCCCATGAATACTATGAAATCCATAGGTATTCATATAATAGGGAAAACGTGAAGAACAGCCTATACCTGAAATAAAAGCAAATTTTTCTTTTGGGATTCCTAACTCAGGTAGTGCTCTCTGAATAGCATTCATTATCGCGTGATCACCACAACCCGGGCACCATCTAACTTCCTGATCACTTTTAAAATCTTTTGCGGTTAATATATTTTGACTTTCGTCCATAATTATTCCTCCAATAATTTTTGGAAATGTTTAACTAATTCAACAACAGTAAAAGGCAATCCTTGCACTTTGTTGTATTGTAAATATTTAAAATCAGATTTTGTCATTCGAAGGTAATTGGCAAATTGTCCCATATTAATCTCGCAAACAACAATCTTATCAAATTTACTAAAAACCTCAGCAGTATTTTCAGGTAAAGGTTTAATGTAATTAAAATGTGCAAGACTAACCTTTTTACCTTCAGCCTGCATTTGATTAACTGCTGTAGCTAGATGTCCGTAAGTTCCACCCCAACCAACAACTAATAAATCTCCAGAATCTTCTCCTTCGACCTCTAGTTTGGGAATAAATTTACTTACCCGTTGAACTTTCTCTTCACGTAAATTAACCATCTTTTGATGATTTAGAGGATCGTGAGAAACAGACCCTTTTAATTCATCTTTTTCAAGCCCTCCAACTCTGTGTTCCAAACCTTTAGTGCCAGGAATAGCCCATGTTCGCGCTAATTTCTCTGCATCACGGGCATAAGGTTTCCAGCCTTTTGTTTCTTCAGTTACAAGCGGCGG
This sequence comes from Bacteroidota bacterium, assembly GCA_034189025.1. GTDB lineage: Bacteria > Bacteroidota > Bacteroidia > Bacteroidales > UBA12077 > UBA12077. The sequence continues at coordinate 8,938 of JAXHVS010000020.1, read as the reverse complement.
CTTAATAGATGGATATTCGGTCATACTAGGAATTTTCCATGGTTCAGAGCCATTGGCAATAAACCCGTCAGTTAATAAAATTACGGGGGTCATATGTTCAACTGCAATTTTTGCGGCAGTAAATGCATAATGGAAACAATTAGATGGTGAGCTTGCTGCAATAACTACTACCGGACTTTCACCGTTTCTTCCATACAATGCTTGCATTAAATCTGACTGCTCGGGTTTAGTAGGTAAACCTGTCGAAGGGCCACCACGTTGTACATCAACAACAACTAATGGTAATTCGGTCATAACAGCTAAACCAATAGCCTCGGATTTAAGTGCTAAACCAGGGCCTGAGGTTGTTGTGATTGCTAAGTTCCCTGCAAAACTTGCACCAATAGATGTACATATTCCTGCTATTTCATCTTCTGCTTGAAAGGTTTTTACACCTAAATTTTTTTGTACCGATAATTCTTGTAAAATTTCTGTTGCAGGGGTAATCGGATACGATCCACAAAACAACTCAAGGTTTGCTTTTTCTGCAGCTGCAATAAAACCCCAGGCAGTAGCAATATTACCGTTAATATTTCGATAAATACCTTTATCAATATTCCCAGGGCTTACCTTATAAGAGGGGGTCATATGCTCCATTGTTTCGGCATAATTATATCCTGCATGAAGTACTTTTTTATTGGCTTCAATAACTAAAGGTTTCTTCTTAAATTTTGTTTCAAAAAAGTCTTCGGTATAAGATAATGGCCTGTCAAAAATCCAGTAAACCATTCCTAAAGCAAACATATTTTTGCTCCTTAAAATACTTTTAGGATCAAGTCCCATATCTTTAAGTGCTTCTTTTGTTAAAGAAGAAATCGGAGCTTTTATGATATTAAAACGATCCAGTTTATCTTCTTTGATCGGATCATCTGTTTTGAAACCGGCTTTTAACAAACCTTTTTCATCAAAACTGTCTTCATCAAGAATAATAGTTCCCCCATCTTTCACCCACTTTTCATTTGCTTTAAGTGCTGCAGGGTTCATTGCGATTAAAATATCAGCATAATCGCCGGGAGTTTTTACTTTAGATTTTCCAACGTGTACCTGAAAACCAGAGACCCCACCTATAGTACCTTGTGGTGCTCTAATTTCAGCCGGATAATCAGGGAATGTAGATAAATCATTACCTATAAACGCTGAGGTATCAGAAAATAAAGTTCCGGTAAGTTGCATGCCATCACCTGAGTCTCCGGAAAACCGAATTACGACATCTTCTTTTTCAATGGCATCTGCTTTTTTACTCATAATAATTTTAATTTAGTAGATTTTTTTAACAGACTTTTACAAAATGTAAATGCATATAAAACAGGTATCCTGCTTCATATGCATTCCCGAGATTTTTTACTATACTTTTTTCGTTTATTTCTATAACAATAGAATTAATTTAATTTTTTAACAAAATTAAGTAATGTTAATTAATTATTAATTATTTTTCAGTTAATTTTTGCATTAAAATATATGATTTTTCTCATTAATTTTATACGTAATTTGTTTAAATCAAAAACTATTATTAATCAAGTAATTAAAATTAACAAATGGCATTAATAAAAACTGTAAGAAATTTTACACCACAATTTGGTAAAAATTGTTTTTTTGCCGATAATTCAACCATTGTTGGAGATGTTGTGGTAGGCGATAACTGTAGCTTTTGGTTTAATTCTGTAATAAGAGGAGATGTTAATTCTATCCGTATAGGAAATAAAGTAAACATCCAAGATGGAACGGTCCTTCATTGTTTATACGAAAAATCTACTATTGATATTGGCAATAACGTTTCCATAGGACATAATGTAATTATTCACGGGGCAACAATTCAAGATAATGTTCTTATTGGTATGGGAGCAATAATAATGGATGATGCTGTAATTGGAGAAAATTCAATAATTGCAGCTGGAGCTATTGTTTTAAATGGAACAAAAATTGAACCCGGCAGTATATATGGTGGGGTTCCTGCCAAGAGAATAAAATCAATAAATCAGGAACAAACAAAAGAAATGATAGATAAAATTGCCCAAAATTATTTAATGTATGCCAGCTGGTATAAATAACTATTTCTGATATAAATAAAATTCTTTATCGGTAAGATTTTTAAGGAAATTGTTTAAAATATCTTTATTTCCGGTAGTATAAAATTCATAAATTGTTTTATCCAAATCTTTATTAATTAGGTTTTGCTGTTTTAAAATATTAAATGTTTGTTTTGCAACAGCAGGAGCTGGATCTAATATTTTCACATTTTCGGGAAGGATTTCTTTTAAAACAGGCATTAAAAATGGATAATGAGTACATCCTAATACCAAATGATCAATATTCATTTTAATAAGTGGATTGATTAGTTTTTGCAGATGTTCTTTGGCCTCTTTTGTATAAATTTGGTTTTTCTCAACCATATCAACCAATTTATCTCCTACTCTAATATTAACTTTCACATCTTTTGCAAAACGTTTGGTTGTCTCCTGATATAATCTTCCATTAAATGTACCTTCTGTTGCTAATACTCCAATACTTTTGGTTTTGGAATGCAATGATGCTGGCTTTACGGCAGGTTCCATGCCTATAAAAGAAATTTTATATTTTTTTCTTAAATAATCAATGGCAGCAGCTGTTGCAGTATTACAGGCCACAACAATTATTTTACATTGTTTATGGATTAAAAAATCAACATTCCTTTTAGATAATTCTATTATTTCATGTTCTGTTTTGGATCCATAAGGGCAATTTGCACTATCAGCAAAATAAATAACTGACTCATTTGGCAATAATTTAACAATTTCTTTCCATACAGATAACCCACCAACTCCTGAATCGAATACACCTATTGGACGTGAATCATTCATTTTTAAATGATATAAAAAGACCATCTTCAACATTTAAAAGATGGTCAAAAATATTTAAGTCAAAAAATTATTCAATACCTAACTCTTTCTTAACTAAGGGCAGAATATCTATGCTTTGTTCTGAAAAATAAACCACACTTCCGGCGCTTAAATCAAAAACATAGGTAAACCCGTTAGCTTTTGCTACTTTTTGAATAGCATTTTCAGCCTTTAGTATTATTGGCTGAAACAATTCCTGTTCCTTTTGTTGCAAATCCTGTTGTGCTGTAACCTGAAATTCCTGAACACGTCGTTGCATCTCTTGAATTTCACTTTCTTTTGATTGACGCACTAGCTCAGAATAGGTTTCCTGTTTTTCCAAATAAGTATTCACTTTATTTTGGTATTCTACCTGCATAGCTTCCATTTCTTGCTGTAGCATTTGACTATAATTCTGTAATTCTTGTCTTGCACTATCTCTTTCGGGCATTACCGATAACAATTCGTTAGAATTAATATGTCCAAATTTATACTCTGTTTTTTGAGCATGTGCTACTGAAAATGAAAACATTACCGCTACTAATAATATTCCTAAATACTTTTTCATATGTTCTTTTTTTTAGTTATGTACAAATTTATAAAATTAATTTTTATACCCTAATTTTTCAAGTACTTCATCACTTTTATCATATTTTGGATCGGTAAATAATACATTTGATCCTGTAGCCGTATCGAAAATTATGGAATAATTTCCTGATTGGGCTATATCCTGAATAACAGTATATACTTCGTCTTGTATAGGTTTTATAAGTTCTTCGCGTTTTTTAAATAATTCCCCATTGGGGCCAAAATATTTCCGCTGCAAGTTTTTAACTGATTTTTCTTCAGCTAATATCTCTGCTTCCCTTTGTTTTATCATTTCATTCGTTAACAAAACTTTCTCGCTTTGAAAATCTTTATACATCTCGTCTATTCTATTATACTCCTCTTCAATTTCTTTCTGCCATTCTACTGATAAATTATTTAATTTATCTTGAGCTGCTTTATATGAAGGAATATTGCTTAAGATATATTCGGTATCAACATATGCAAATTTCTGGCCAAAAGTAATAATTGGCACAATAAAAAGTAAAATAAAAAATGTAAACCGTTTCATAACCTATGATATGTGGATTAAAATTGCTGGCCAATAACAAAGTGGAACTGACTTCCATTTGCGTCTTCATTACCAGGTATATTATCAAATCCATAACCCCAATCAACACCTAATAAACCAAACATTGGGAGGAATGCTCGTAAACCAATACCTGCAGATCTTTTTATTTGAAAAGGATTATAATCCTTGATATCTGACCAAGCATTACCTGCTTCAACAAAAGCTAATAAATAAACAGTAGCCTGAGGTCTTAACGCTACAGGATAACGTAACTCGAAATTAATTTTCTCATAAACATTACCTGCATTTTTTCCATTTTGATCAACAGGTGTAAGAGAATTATTTTGATAACCTCGTAGGGCGATGGTCTCAACCCCATACAAACTATATCCTGAAAGGCCATCTCCACCTAAATTAAACCTACCAAATGGAGTATAACCAATATCTTTATTATAATAGCCCAGATAACCAAATTCTGTGTTTGTAGCCAAAACTAAATCATCCCAAACTTTTAAATACCAGGATCCTTTATATTTCCATTTATGGTATTCTACCCAATTAAATTTACGCAAATTGATTTTTTCATTAACTGCATTCTGAATAAGTGCACTTTGTTGAGCTTCGGTATAACTATCCCAATCTTCGTATTGGTCAGGTACTCCATTCTCAATATTTTCTTGCTCTGTACTTGATAAAGACCAGAAGTTATCTTCTTTAAACAAAGAATAAGGTGGTGTAAATTGTAAAGATAATGAAAATGAGGATCCGGAACGAGGATAAATAATCTGGTCGGTTGAATTTCGTGCAAAAGTTGTGGTTAAGCTAAGGTTATTTGCATCGCCATTATTGATAATAAAACCACTCCAATCATTTAAACTATATTTTTGATAAGAAATTGAATTTGAAACGGTAAAATAATCATCCGGCCATTTTAACCTTTGCCCTAAACCAATGGATGCACCAAGTATTTTCAGATATTCATCACCAACTTCATAAAAGTAATTAGTAGTTTTTTGAATGCTATAATAAGCAGATACAGAAAAAGAGTTCGGTTTTTTACCGCCAAACCAGGGTTCAATAAAACTAAAACTATAGGCCGAATAATATTGTCCATTGGTTTGAGCTCTTAAGCTTAAGGTTTGACCATCACCTGAAGGGATTGGCCTCCATGCGTCTTTTTCAAACAATTTTCGTGCTGAAAAATTGCTAAATCGCAACCCTAATGTTCCAACAAACATACCAGCACCCCAACCTCCTGAAACTTCTAATTGATCGGTAGATTTCTCCACGACAGAATAATCCAAATCAACAGTTCCTTCAGCTTGATTAATATTGGTAGGTTCAATTCCAAATTGTTCGGGATCAAAATAATCTAATTGAGCTAATTCTCTTTGCGAACGGATAATATCAGCCTTACTAAAAAGTTGTCCCGGACGAGTATATAGTTCTCTTCGGATAACATGTTCGTTTGTTTTGGTATTTCCTGCAATACTTATTTTGCTTAAACGTACTCGTTTCCCTTCATACATCCGTAATTGAATATCTACCGAATCGTTTTCAATGGATTGTACCGTTGGAGTAACATTAAAAAATAAATATCCATAATCTAGATATAAATTACTTACGGCATCTTCGGCTATATTTAAACGTTCGTTAAGCATTTCGATATCATAAGGGTCGCCTTTTTTTATTTTTAATGCGGCATTTAACAATTGGGTTGAATATTTGGTATTTCCTACCCAATCAATATTTCGAAAGAAATATTGATCCCCTTCATTAATTTCAATATCAATGGCTAATCGTTTTTCATTTATTTCATAAACACTATCTCTAACTATTTCTGCATCTCTATATCCTTTTGCATTATATTCAGCTATAATTTTTTCTTTATCTTCTTCATACATATCTTTAATAAATTTGGAAGATTTAAAAAAGTTTAAATTAACCTTTTTGGTTTCTTTCATGGTTCTTCGCAACTTACCATCCGAAAACACAGTATTCCCTATAAAATTTATATCATCAATTTTTACTTTTTCTCCCCGATCAATATAAATTTTTAATTTAACATTATTAAGTTGGGTAGTGGTATCATCAACTTGAACGATATCGACAGTTGCATTTAGAAATTTTTTCTCTTTTAGGTAATCCAGAATGGTTCTTTCGGTTCTATTAATAAGATTTTCTGTTACCTGGGCTCCTCTTTTGAGTTCCAGCTTTTCGCGAATATCTTTTTCTTTCGATTTTTTTAAACCATAAATTTCTAAGTCGGAAAGCCTGTTTCTTTCCAATAAAAAAATCTCGAGAGATATACTATCAAGCACCACGTCTGTTATGGATATTTTTACATCAGAGAAGAGCCCCTGATTCCATAATTTCTGAATAGCATTGGTGATATCATCACCAGGGACAGTAATTTCTTGTCCTACACTTAATCCTGAAAGGTTAACAAGTATATTTTTATCTAAATATTTTATCCCAGCAATGGAGATATCTTTAATTATATATTCTTCAGGTTTTTGATAATTAGCAACTGGTAACGAAGCGTAATTAATATCCTGAGCAATAATTTGAATACTGAAAATTGAAAGAATTATAATAGGTAAAATCTTTTTTAACATTCTGCTTCAATACGTTTAAATTTAACTAATTTTTTATTTGTTCACTTATTTTACCAAAACGTCGTTCTCTTTTCTGATAGTCTAATATTGCATGGTATAAATCATCTTTTCTAAAATCAGGCCACAAAACGTCAGTAAAATATAATTCGGTATAAGCAATTTGCCAAAGTAAAAAATTGCTTATTCGATATTCCCCACTTGTTCTAATCAGCAAATCAGGGTCTGGTATTCCTCTTGTATATAAATATTGTTCAAAAAAATCAATTCCAATTTCTTCAATATTAATGGTTTGTTTATGCGTTTGAGCCAAAATATTTTTTACAGCATTTAAAATTTCACATTGAGCGCTATAATTAAGCGCCAGAATTAAGGACAACCCAGTATTTTTAGCTGTTTTTTCTTTTAACTCATGTAAATTTCGACTAACATCTTTAGGCAAATCATCAATGTCGCCAATAGTTAATAAACGAACATTATTTTTAATTAGTGTATCGGTTTCGGAATTAATTGTCGCTACTAAAAGAGACATTAAGGCATCTACTTCTTGTTTGGGCCTTTTCCAATTTTCGGTAGAAAAAGCATATAAAGTAAGATATTCAACTCCCAGCTCGCCTGCTCCTTCAACCGTTTCTTTAACAGCTTTTACTCCATTTTTATGTCCGAAGATTCTGGAATTCCCTTTTTTTTGTGCCCATCTGCCATTTCCATCCATTATAATCGCAATATGCTTCGGCAGTTTATTCTTATTAATCTTTTCTTTTAAATCCATTGGTCAATCATCATATGTCGGACAATCAATTTTATCTCTAAATATTTTATAGGTTGCAAAAACACCGCAAAACGAGTACCAATCATCATTATGTATAATTGGCGTATTTACTTCGTCTTGAATATTTAGAACTCCATCAACCTGGTCATCGAATGTTTTACTATAACTCCATTCAACACCTATTGTTAAGCGCTCAAAGATATTATATTTAATTCCTAATCCAAAAGGAATCGTCACAGGATTTTCAAAACCTCCTGAATTGAATAAATAGTTTACTCCAACTCCGGCAAACATAAACGGAGAGAACTTTTTTTTATTTTTTTCAATATACCCAGAGCTATTGTATGGAAAGAAATTGAATTCCAAAATCATCGAAACATCAAAATAAGGGGTGGAAAATGAAGCTCCTCGTTGTCGATTCTCAATATCTGAGAAGTCTGCATCATCTCCTTTTAATTTTCCATAAGATGATTTAAGTGTTGATGTTAAATGATCGCTTAAATTGTATTTTACAAGCAGCCCAAAAGCAGGCGAGGGAGCATAAAATAATCTTGAAGAATTTATATCGCCCTGATAATAAGAAGTTCCAAACAACAATCCAAGTTCAGTCTTGCTTTGTGAAAATACAACTACTCCCCATAGGATGGAAATTAATAACAATATATTTTTTTTCATATAAAAAACTAATATCGAATTTTTGGTTTTCTGCTCTTTGGCTTAATTTTATATGAAACGTATATTGTTGTTAAATAGTATAAATCATTATGTTTTGATTGATCCGGGCTGAATCCATCAATAAAATCAGTTGTTGTGATTCGGGCTGAAAGGTCCATCCCAATATAAAGGTCGCTGCGGATAGGATATTTTGCTCCTATACCCACAGGAAAAACAAGGGTTAAATTTTTACTATCATTAAATCGTTCACTTCCAATAAAGTCATCTTTTGCTTTTGGCTTAAAATAGGATCCTCCTAAACCGGCGAAAACATACACATTAACTGCAGCATTTAATTTTTTTAAGCCACTTCGCAATGTCATTGTTGAATAGGTTATTAATTGCTTTTCTTTAGTGATATGATATTCAACACGCCCATATAATTCAACTAGATTCGTTGAAAAAGCATAATTTCTTGTTTCATTTTTTGAACCTATATCAGAACCATAAAAATTTGCATATGTAAGGCTTCCCTTAGCAGCAAGCCTTTCCGTTATTCTATATCTATAACCAACCATTAATTGGGGCCGGGTATAAGCAAAATCAACATCTAATATGATTGAAGCTTCTTGATCTTTGGCCCCACCAATATCTCCAAAATAATTAGCTAATCCAATACCCCCGATTACTTCTTGCCGGGTTAGCTTCCATTTTTGGCTGTAACTAATGGATGGAGATAAAAATAGAATTATAAAAAAAAGGATTATTTGTTTTTTCATCTTTTTCATCTTCTTATTACAAATGTATCTATTTTTTTAAAATTAAAAATAAATTCATTAACTATAAAATATATTCTATTAAGTTAGATATTTATAAATAATTTAAA
>JAXHVS010000002.1:8112-75602 GCA_034189025.1 Bacteroidota bacterium | reverse complement strand
ACCATAGATACTAAAGTGAATACAACCGGCCAAAATTTGGTAAAACCCTGGGTGTATTTCATGCCAATTGCCCAACCGATTTCAAAGATTCCAGCTATCAATAAATAAAGCCATGCCATAATAAAAAGTATTAATCTTCAATAATCTGATAAATTGGACTCCCAACACAAGCATTGGGCGATGTAATTTGCAAAATCCAGGCTATGGTAGGAGCAATATCTGTAATTCCAATACTTTGGTCAATTCGGCTGTTTTTCACCTCCCATCCATACCATATCAACGGAACATGTGTATCATAGTTATATCCCGAACCAGATCCTGTTGCTTTCCCGTTTTTTTCTATCCATCCGGGTTCAAGGTTTACCATTACATCTCCAGAACGTTTTTGATGAAAGCTGTTTTGCATTTTTGCTTTAATTCCCGCTGTAAATTGATTTGTAACCATACTCATAGCAGGCACTGCTTCAGCTACCCCAGAATATTGAACCAAAAACCCCGCTGCCTGCTCCTGAATCTCGCTTAAAACAACACCGCTTTGATCAATCATTTGCTGGTTTATATATAATTGTCCCGATTGATAAAAATCAACCCACTCGCCGTCACCATATAAAATACTTAAATAACTATTTAATAATAACAAGGCTTTTTGAGGATCGAAAATTCCGGCATTTTGTTTTTTATACTTTAGATATTCAGGAACATCGGAAACTCCTCGGTCTGAAGTAATATAAATTAACACATTTTCTAATCCTAAATGATTATCCAAAAAATCAATAAAATGTTTTATATCCCGATCCAATCGCAAAAAAATATCTTCTATTTCAACTGAACGAGGGCCAAAAAGATCGCCTGCATAACTTGAAGCAGAAAAGCTTACATTTAAAAAATCGGTAAAATTATCTTTACCTAAATTTTCTCCAATTATAGTTGAAATAGCAAAATCTTTGGTATAAGTATTCCCAAAAGTGGTATATTTTAGATATTTATAATTACCCGACCTGTTTTTCAAATAATTTAGGTCATAAGGAAAAGTATAGCGATACAACCTGATTCCAATCTCAAAAGGATTATCATCAGGCAGGCTCGATTGGTAATTTTGCTCCAATGAATAAAGTGTTGACCAGGTTTGCTTCATGTAAATATTTCGGAAATCTTTCTCGTGAAAGTCATCCACCCACTCTGGTAAAGAATCGATATAATAGTTTCCCGTAATCCATTTTCCATCTTCATCATTAAACCAAAAGGCATAATCAGCTAATCGCCCTCCCGAAATAACAGAAGAAACCGGATTGGTGGCTATTGAAATCACCTTAGAACTATCACCTAAAGAAAGTTTCAACTCATCACCAATGGTTGAAGCCAGTAGGTTTTTTGGAGAAAAATTCCCAAGTGAAATTCTTCCATTCATTAAATTATATTTTTTCTCATCACCAGCACCTACCTCTTTTTTCCCTAACTTATCATACCACTGATCAGCTATTATTCCATGGTACGAAGGATATGTACCCGTTACAATACTGGCTTGCCCCGGGGCATTTTGGGTAATCAAATAATTATGATGCACCTGCGTACAAAATGCTCCTTCATTAATTATTTTTTTTAATCCGTTATTTGTAAACGTATCCCAATAACGAAGCAACATTTCATATCGCATTTCTTCAATAGTAATCCCAACAATTAATTTGGGAGGATTTTTAAAATGCTTTTGGCCATGAACCATTAAAAATGAAAAAATGAAAACAAAAATGAATATCCATTTTTTAGTAAAACTTACAATCATAAAGCTTTTAGACATTAAAACGTATATGAAGAATATCGCCATCTTCAACAACATAGTTTTTCCCTTCTACATGAAACTTTCCGGCTTCTTTTACTTTTACTTCAGATCCTATTGTAATAAAATCATCATACTTCATTACTTCGGCACGAATAAAACCTCGTTCAAGGTCGCTATGAATAGCCCCGGCAGCCTGTGGCGCAGTCATTCCTTTTTTAATCGTCCATGCACGTATCTCTTTAGGCCCAACTGTAAAAAATGACATTAAATTCAACAGTGAATAAGCACTTCTAATTAACTTATTAACACCGGGCTCGGTTAATCCTGCATCGTTTAAAAACTCATTACGGTCATCTTCGTCTTCTAACTCAGCTATCTCTGCTTCTAACTCGCCTGCAATAATTAATATTTGTGTATCCTGTTCCTTAAGTGCTTCTTTAACTTTGTCTACGTATTGATTACCATCATTTGCTGATTTATCGTCAACATTACAAACATAAATGATCGGTTTTGCCGTAAGCAAAAACAAATCATCAATATATTTTTTATTGGCATCAGAGATTAAGAAATCCCGGGCATTTTGCATCGATTCCAAATGACTTTTTAATTCCTGTAATACTACAATTCCCTGCTTAGCTTCTTTATCGCCTGTTTTAACAATCTTTTCAAAACGCTCAATTTTTTTTTCAACAGATTCCAAATCTTTAACCTGTAATTCAAAATCAATCGTTTCAATATCTCTTACCGGATCAACAGAGCCGTCAACATGTGGCAGATTTTCATCATCAAAACAACGAAGAACATGAATTAACGCATCGGTATTCCTAATATCAGCTAAAAATTTATTACCTACCCCTTCGCCTTGGTTAGCACCTTTTGTTAATCCAGGGATATCAACAATGTCAACCGTAGCAGGAATTACTTTTTCAGTAGGTTGTAATTTTTCAAGTTCTTGCAAGCGTTTATCAGGAACATTAATAACACCAATATTTGATTTATTTGAGCTAAAAGCAAAATTCGTAGTTTCAACTTTTGAGCTCGACATGCAATTAAAAATGGTTGATTTACCCACATTCGTTACACCAATTATACCACACTGTAATCCCATAATTTTATTTTTTGAAAAATGATTTCCGAAAGCTCAAAATTACACTTTTTCAGAATTTTAAAAAGCTATTTCAAATAAAAAAGCTGCATGATTATTTCTTTGTATGATGTTAATAATAAAATGCATTCATTTTCCGTATATTCTAATGAAAAACTGTATTTTTACACCTAATTTTCTAAACAATTTTTTACAATTATAATTTAATAAAATGGCAGATATTCAAAATTTAAAGAAGATAGCTACGCAAGTACGGCGCGATATTTTACGAATGGTTCATGCACAAAGCTCAGGACATCCTGGCGGATCTCTTGGCTGTGCCGATTTTATGACCGCATTATATTTTGACATTCTGGATCATAATCCAAAACAATTTGATATGGATGGTAAAAATCAAGATATTTTCTTTTTGTCAAATGGACATATTTCACCGCTTTGGTACAGTGCTTTAGCCCGATCGGGATATTTTGATTTATCGGAGCTTTCAACTTTTAGGATGATTAATTCAAGATTACAAGGACATCCAACAACACACGAAGGATTACCCGGTATTAGAATATCTTCAGGCTCATTGGGCCAGGGTCTTTCGGTAGCAGCAGGAGCCGCATTATCAAAAAAATTAAACAATGATCCTAAAATAGTGTATTCTCTTCACGGCGATGGAGAACTGCAGGAAGGCCAAATTTGGGAAGCTGCAATGTTTGCTGCACATCATAAAATTGATAATTTAATATCAACTGTTGACTATAATAACAAACAAATCGATGGCCCTGTTGATGAAATTCTCAGCTTAGGAAACCTTAAAAACAAATGGGAAAGTTTTGGCTGGAATGTGCTGGAAATGAATGGCAACGACATGGAAGATATTATAAAAATATTAAACCATGCTAAAACCCTTACCGGAAAAGGTAAACCTATAATGATTTTAATGAAAACAGAAATGGGTATGGGGGTTGATTTTATGATGGGAACACATAAATGGCATGGTGCAGCACCTAATGATGAACAATTACAAAATGCATTAAGCCAACTTGAAGAAACACTAGGTGACTATTAATAGAATGAGTTAATATAAAAATCTACTATTATGGAAAATATAGTAATTATTGCACATGATGTAAAAAAACCGGAAATGGTTCGATTTCTTAATGAGCGAAAAGATTGGATTTTTGGAGTTAATCTGATTGCTACCGGTAGAACAGCAGAGTATGTTGAATCTCAAGGAATTAGAGTAAAACATTTAAGCCCAGGCAAATCGGGCGGTTATAATGAGATAACTGAAATGGTTAAGAAAAAAGAAGTAGATATTGTTATCTTTTTAAGAGACCCTCTTATCAAACAAGGCCATCACGAGGATATTCAGAGACTATTGGAAGCTTGCAATATGTACAATATTCCTTTAGCAACCAACTATGCTACAGCAGAATTGATTATTTTAGGACACATAAAAAAAGAAGATTACGAACGAAGAAAATCGATGGGCCAATAATTTTTGTGTCCCGGCAACAATTTAAACTTTTGAAAAAAATATTCACGTACATACTATTCATTTTATCTTTGCAGGTTGGCGCTCAACAGAATCAAAAACCAGAGCCTCCAACTACTCGTATATTATTTATTTTTGATGCTTCACAAAGCATGTATGGAACATGGGGCAATAATAAAAAAATTAATATTGCCAGAAAGTATCTAATTCAGCTTATCGACAGCCTTGAAAAATCGCCAAATATTCAAATGGCCTTACGGGTATATGGACATCAAAGCCCTGTTCCACCACAAGACTGTAGCGATACTAAATTAGAAATTCCCTTTTCGGATGGAAATGCCTCACAAATACGTCAAAAATTGCGATATATAATTCCTAAAGGAACCACACCTATTGCACATTCATTGGAGCTTGCTGCCAACGATTTTCCTCCTTGCAAAAATTGCCGAAATATAATTATTCTTATTACCGACGGAATTGAAGCTTGTGATGGAGACCCTTGCCAGGCATCACTGGATCTACAAAAAAAAGGAATCGTACTCAAGCCTTTTGTTATTGGCATTGGAATTGATCCAAATTTTGAAAATACTTTTGAATGTGTTGGAAGTTTCTACAATACGCCAACAGAAGAAAAATTTGAGGAAGCACTTAATGTGGCCATCTCAAGGGCATTAAACTCCACAACTGCGCAAGTAAATTTGCTCGACTCATATGGAAAACCAACCGAAACAGATGTGAATATGTCTCTTTTTGATCATCTTTCGGGAAAAATAAAATATAACTTTATCCACACCATTAATTATATGGGAAATCCGGATACCTTAATTATTGATCCACTAATCACTTATGATTTAGTTGTTAATACACTTCCCCCTGTAAAAAAAGATAGCATTAAACTTACCGAGGGCAAACATAATATGATAGGGCTATATGCTCCCCAAGGTTATTTAAATATTTCATGTCCTGGTTCAAACCAGTATAAAGGGCTTAAAATCATTATACGAGAAGATGATGGGCCACAAATTATTAATGTACAAGAAAACGAGCAAACAGAGAAATATTTAACCGGAGAATACGATTTAGAAATTTTAACTATTCCATTAATAAAGTTAGAGAATGTAAAAATTGAACAAAGTAAAACGACCAGAATAAAAATTCCAAAACCAGGTATTGCCAATTTATCATTTCCCGCGCCAGGATTTGGCAGTTTATATGCCGAAACTGCTGACACATTAAAATGGGTGCATAACTTAAATGTGGATTTACTCTATCAAAATTTAATTTTACAACCCGGAAGTTACAGGATCGTTTATCGTCCCAGAAAATCAAAACAAGTTACAAATACCATAACTAAACAATTTACTATAAAATCAGGATCGTCAAATTCAATTACTATATATTAAAAAATAACAATGAGAAAATTTGAATACACCGAAAAAAAAGATACACGCTCAGGTTTTGGAGCAGGATTATATGAATTAGGAAAACAAAATAAGAATGTTGTAGCTTTATGTGCTGATCTAACCGGTTCTTTAAAAATGAATCAGTTTGCCGAAGAATTCCCTGAAAGGTTTTTCCAATGTGGCATTGCCGAAGCAAATATGATGGGTGTTGCTGCAGGACTTACTGTTGGTGGAAAAATTCCTTTTGCCGGTACATTTGCTAATTTTGCTACCGGAAGAGTTTACGACCAGGTGAGACAATCCATTGCCTACTCAGGGAAAAATGTAAAAATTTGTGCCTCACATGCAGGGATAACCTTAGGCGAAGATGGAGCTACACACCAAATTATGGAAGATATTGGATTGATGAAAATGCTTCCGGGAATGACTGTTATTAATCCTTGTGACTTTAACCAAACTAAAGCAGCTACCATTGCAATTGCCAGTTATGAAGGCCCTGTTTACCTTCGTTTTGGCCGCCCAAAAGTCCCTAATTTTACTTCCGAAAATCAATCATTTGAAATAGGAAAAGCTCTTCTTCTAAACAAAGGAGCCGATGTTTCTATTTTTGCTACCGGACATTTGGTTTGGAAATCTATTGAAGCAGCTCAGGTGCTGGAACAAAAAGGAATATCAATAGAAATAATTGATATACATACCATTAAACCATTAGATGAAGATGCTGTATTAGCTTCCGCTTCTAAAACCAAAGCAGTAGTTACAGCTGAAGAACATTTAATGAATGGCGGATTAGGAGATTCAATTGCCCAACTTTTAAGTAGAAAAATGCCTACCCCATTAGAAATGGTTGCTGTTAATGATCAATTTGGAGAAAGTGGAAAACCCGAAGATCTAATGAAAAAATATGGCATTGATTCATCGAATATTGTTAAAGCAGTGGAAACCGTCTTAAAAAGAAAATAATTTATTTTTTAAATTACCCTTTTCTTAATCCGATTATGCCTGATTATAGTGATAAAGAATTATTAGCTCTCTTTAAGAATGAAGAAAAGAGAAACTATGCCTTTAACCTGATTGTTAGAAAGTATCAGGAAAAGCTATACTGGCATATACGAAAAATTGTACTTATACATGATGATGCAGATGATATTTTGCAAAACACTTTTATTAAAGTTTGGAAAGGGCTTGATGGTTTTAGAGAAGACTCAAAATTATACACATGGTTATATCGCATTGCCACAAATGAATCATTAACATTTCTTAAACAAAAAAAAACAAAATATTTATTACCCATTGTTGATTACGAAAACCAGTTAAAAGAAACCTTACAAAGTGACGAACATTTTAATGGAACAGAAATACAGCTTAAATTACAAAAAGCTATTTTAAAATTGCCGAAAAAACAACGGATCGTATTCAATATGAAATATTTTGAAGAAATGAAATATGATGATATGGCTGAAGTTTTAAATACTTCAGTAGGAGCCCTAAAAGCCTCATACCATCATGCAGTGAAAAAAATAAAAAATTATTTTAAAGAAGATTAAACTTTTGTATTTTATAAGTGTCAAAAAAACAAGGGAATAAATTTGGGGAATATAAAAATGAAAAATGAATCAAATTTAAAATTTAATAATTTACAAGGAGAAAATAAGAATCCATTTTCTGTTCCTGAAGGATATTTTGATGATTTTCCTTTGAGAATACAGGAAAAGATTTTGTCGGAGACAAAACAAACCAATAGGATTGCACAATTTTTCCATGTTGTTAAACCACAATTGGCATTGGCTTTTATGATTGCAGGATTTGCATTTATAGCCATCACAGTTATCGATTCTATTATATCAAATCAAGTTAACTCACCAGTTACGAACGAAGTATATACGCGAATTATTGAAGTAGATGCTTCTGAATATTCTGAACAACAATTTATTGACATTTTGCTTGAAGAAGAAAAAAAATCCTCTGAACAAAAAAAAGAAGAAACCGACGAATATATCCATTATCTTATGGATGAAGGTATTGACTATGGAACATTAATTGATGAATTATAAAAAATTTATAAAATGAAAATTTTTACTACATTCATATTAGTAATGTCGTTTGTAATTTCCGGATTACACTCAAATGCACAAGAGTCAAATAAAGCAAGTAAAGAGCAACAAATAAAATCACAAAAAATTGCCTTTTTTACAGATAAAATTGGCCTAACACCCGAAGAAGCAGAAAAATTCTGGCCCATCTATAATCGCTATTGGGAAAGAAAAAATAATATTATTGCCAATCGCAAAGAAACAATGACTCAGTTCGCTAAAAATAGCGAAAACATGTCTAAAAAAGAGATGTTCCAATATGCCGATAACTATATTAATTACGAGATGCAATTGGCTGAATTACTCGATGAGTATCATGATAAGTTTAAAGAGATTTTATCCATTCAAAAAGTAATGAAAATCTATTTAGCCGATTATGAATTTAAAGCATATTTATTAAAGAAAATACGTGGAAGTGATAAAGATGAATAGTTGATTTTGCACTTTTAAAAAAGTGCCTGATATTTTTTTCTCATAAATGTCTATGCCCCGTTTGTTCAGTAACAAAACGGGGCATTTTTTTAAATAATATCTATTTTTGGGGAAGTTCCAATTCAACTTCTCTAAGATAATCTATTGAACGAGCAATATCATTATACATCGTTTTATCCTGATCGATAAATTTAACCTTTTTACGATAATCGGCTATAAACTTCTCTATAAATGGCGATGATTTTGCCGGACGCTGAAATTCTAGTGCCTGTGCTGCATTAAATAACTCAATAGCTAAAATTCGCTCTAAATTTTGAGCTACTTTATACGTTTTTGTAGCTGCATTAGCGCCCATACTAACATGATCTTCCTGTCCTTGTGAAGACTCAATAGTATCAACCGAAGCAGGTGTAGACAATTGCTTATTGCTGCTTACAAGAGATGCCGCAGTATATTGCGGAATCATAAATCCACTATTTAATCCCGGATTAGCTACTAAAAAAGAAGGTAATCCACGTTTACCCGCCAACAACTGATACGTTCTTCGTTCTGAAATACTTCCCAACTCAGCCATTGCAATACATAAATTATCTAGCGCTAACGCTAAGGGCTGACCGTGGAAATTGCCAGCCGAGATAATCAAATCTTCATCAGGAAAAATAGTTGGATTGTCGGTTACAGCATTAATTTCATTTTTAAAAACGCTGGAAACATATTGAATTGAATCTTTTGATGCTCCGTGCACTTGCGGAATACAACGAAACGAATAGGGATCTTGAACATGCACTTTTGGACGATTAATTAACTCACTTCCTTCCAACAAAAAACGAATAATACGTGCTGTTTCTATTTGTCCGGCATGATGCCTAACCTGGTGAACCGAATCATAGAAAGGTTCAATTCTTCCATCAAAAGCATCTAACGAAACAGCTCCAATAATATCGGCTAGCTGCGACAGTTTCCTTACTTTTAAAATCAAATATACTCCATAAGCTCCCATAAATTGAGTTCCATTTAGTAGTGCTAATCCTTCTTTCGATTTTAAATTAATAGGTTTCCAACTCCTTTCTTTCAACAATTCCGAACCGGAAATTCTTTTCCCGTTAACATTTACCTCGCCCATTCCCAGTAATGGTAAACATAAATGAGCTAAAGGAGCTAAATCTCCGGATGCCCCTAATGAACCATACTGATAAACAACGGGCAATATATCATGATTGAAAAAATCAATTAATCGCTCAACGGTTTCGAGTTGAATTCCCGAATGACCATAAGAAAGCGACTGGATTTTTAATAAAATCATTAGCTTAACAATTTCAGATGGGATTTCGTCGCCGGTTCCACAAGCATGTGACATTACCAGATTCTTCTGCAAATTTCCCAAATCCTCTTTAGAAATTCGTTTGTTGTATAAAGCACCAAACCCTGTATTAATACCATAAATGGGTTCGTTTTGCGTAGCCATCTTTTGATCTAAATAGTTGCGGCATTTTTTAATCTGATTTTTTGATTCCTCTGATAAAGCAATTTTATATCCTTGTTCTATGATATGATTAATGGTATCGAATGTTAATTGTTCATTTGATATATAATGTATTTTTTCCATGCTATAAAATTTAGTTTTTGAATAAATTAAAATCCTATAATATTTTTAACATAACTTTTATTCATGGAAAACGAATATCTTTACCCAAAACAATTACAGGCCGTTTATCTCCTGCACTATAAATACAATGATTTTTATTACTTATCATTTATGCTGTAATGTCTGCAATAAATTATTAAAAGGCATATCGGTTTGTTCGCCACTAATCATATTTTTTACCGATATTATATTTTTATTCATTTCATTTTCACCCACTAATATTACATAAGGTATATTTTTATTATTGGCATATGCCATTTGTTTCTTCATTTTTGCAGATTCTGGAAATATTTCAGCACTAATGCCTTTGTCGCGCAATTTTTGAAGTAATGGCAAACAATATTTCTCTTCCTTTTCACCAAAGTTAACAAACATTACTTTTGTTGATGAAACAATTTCATCGGGAAAAATTTGCAATTGCTCCATCACATCATAAATTCGGTCGGCACCAAATGACACTCCCACTCCAGAAATATCTTTTAATCCAAAAACGCCGGTTAAATCGTCGTAACGGCCGCCACCACAAATACTGCCCATTTCTACATCAAGGGCTTTTACTTCAATAATCGCACCGGTATAATAGTTTAATCCGCGGGCTAAGGTAAGATCCAACTCAAGGGTTGTGTTAAGAGGTAAAAAATCAAAATAGCTTAAAACAGTTTTAATTTCTTTCGTTCCTTTTAATCCAACTTTTGATTCTTTTAACATCTTTTTTAAGAATGTTATTTTTTGGCTATTATTTTGATTAATAACTAAAATTACCTCATAAATCCCTTCAATCTGTGATTCCGAAAAACCTTTTTCCCCAAGTTCCTCTTTAACTCCATCTAATCCAATTTTATCTAATTTATCAAGTGCGATAGTTAAATCAATAAATTTATCTTTAGCCCCTATTACTTCAGCAATACCTAATAATATTTTACGATTATTCAGTTTAATAACCGTATTGATATTTAATTTTTGAAAAACTTTATCAATAATCTGAATTAGCTCAACTTCGTTCAGTAAAGAGTTACTGCCAATAACATCTACATCGCATTGGTAAAATTCGCGATAACGGCCTTTTTGCGGCCTATCGGCACGCCAAACCGGTTGAATCTGGTATCGTTTAAAAGGGAAAGTAATATCATTAAGATGCTGAACTACATAACGGGCAAAAGGGACTGTTAAATCATATCGCAACCCTTTTTCACAAATCTCAAACGATAATTTATTTAAATCGGGTTGGGATAAATCAGATTGTGCTTTTTTTAGAAAATTACCTGAATTTAAAATCTTAAACAATAATTTATCACCTTCATCTCCATATTTGCCCAAAAGGCTCGATAAATTTTCCATTGCGGGGGTTTCGATGGGTAAGTATCCAAATTGCTTAAATACTGTTTTTATAGTATCAAAAATAAAATTTCGTTTTACCATTTCAACAGGTGAAAAATCGCGTGTGCCTTTTGGTACTGAGGGTTTTTGTCCAGCCATAATTATTTTGCTTATTTTTATTTTGCAAATATAGAATAAAAATAAAGGGTTATAAAATGAAACTTTGTGTTAAAAGGGCTAACAGATTTTGTAAACCTGTTAGGCCTGGTACATAATTAATAATTATACGGTGGTACAATATAAATTTAAAAAATCGAATTGCGTCCTTTAGCCAATTTCTTGAAGTCTTTTTCTAAAATACCATCATAATTTTTTGTTCGTTCAACCCAGTGGTAATCAAAATAATAAAAGTTGGCATCTTTAGCTCCAATTATTATTTTATAACACCTTGCACGTAACCTTGTTCCTTGTGGCCCTACTTTATGTAAATATACTACATCCGGATCTCGTTTTTGGATAGCTTCTTCTATTTCCTGACGCGTTACAAACTTAAATTTATAAGGATATACTTTTTTCAACTTAGCTTCAGTATTTATTTCGGGCGAAACTTCTTCTTTTATCAGATAAAGTGTTTTTTGTTTAATATCTTTCATATTATCGTTATAATGCTGAAAGATATTTTTCTTAATAATGCCAGGGTCATTTTTCATATTCATGATATGGGCTTGTAAAAACCGAACCAACGATTCCAGTTTATAAACCCAATAATCTTCATCAACCATAGTATATGATAAAGGTATGGATGCGATA
The DNA here is from genome assembly GCA_034189025.1 of Bacteroidota bacterium. GTDB lineage: Bacteria > Bacteroidota > Bacteroidia > Bacteroidales > UBA12077 > UBA12077. The sequence goes on along the minus strand of JAXHVS010000002.1, from coordinate 63,534 downwards.
TCGGGCAAATCATTAAAATCATCAATTTCTTTTTTCCCGATAAAAAGATTTAAAAAGTTATATCTGACCTTCGTTTTATCATTCTCGAATAAAACTTGTGTCATCATTAAAAATGATTTATCCGGGTCATTAAACATCTCCTCAAATTGTTTAAAAGAGATAAATTCATAATCGGTTAAATTCCATGTTTCTTTTACCGCTTGCTGTATTTTAAAATTATATGCAGCAATTGGGTTTGTTTCCAAAACTACATATAATTTAGAATTCAAAAATTGATTTAAATCTGCTTCGGTAGGTAAATAATCTTGAGCACTCACGTTAAGTGAAAATGCTGCTAATAATAATGCAAATACTAATTTCTTCATGTTTTATTTTTTTACAAGATAATAATTAATTAATATTTTATAAAATCAAGCTTTCAATAAATTAACAAATTTCACACCGAAATTTACATAAGATTTAAGAATAATACTATTTCAAAAGATGATAAAAATAACATAGTAACAAAACAACTATTAATCGCGCAATGTATGGAATTTGTTAAAAAAAACATATTTTTTTTTTAGTATAAAAATTTATGGGTTATATTTAGTAAATTTACAAAAGCAAATACAAATTTTGTCTATTGTATTGATTTATTAAAGAGTAAAAATTATATGAAAGGAATAGAGAAACTTATAAATTTTTTTAGTGTATATTCTGACAAACTAGACGCTAAAAATGTCAACTCCTATCAAGCAACTATATTTAACTATTATAGTGCAACAACTATTCTTTTATTATTAATATTTAGCATTATAAACATAATAGGGGCCAGTTATCTTAATTTCTTTATTACCGTTTCGGCTCTTACTATTCTAATAATTAACTACTTTTGGTTTAAGGCAAAAGTAAATCTAAAATCAGCTTTAAACATTTATACATTAGTATTATCTGTTTTCTTACTATGGCTCATTTTTGCTGGGGATATTTATAATCAGGGAATTCTGGTTTTTGGATTTTATCCTTTATTAATTGTTGCTTTATTAGGTAGCAAAAAAGGGACAAAATCATCACTTATCTTTTTTCCTCTAAGTATTATTGGATTAATTATGCCGTATTTTTTTGAAACAATTTTTGATTTCTCTCTATCAAATATTATTCTGTACACATTAATTTTCACGGGTTCGTTAGTCTTTGCAAACATCTATTTAAAAATTATTGAGCAAAAGCAAGATGTATTAATCGCTGAAAAGGAGGAAGCTCAGAAAGAAACTATAGCTAAAGAAAATTTTATTTCAAAAATCTCACACCAGATACGAACACCATTAAATAATATTGTTGTATTAACAAATATTGTTAACAATTCTAATCTTGACGAAAAGCAACGAGATTTGATAGATACCATTCAGGCCTCAACAAATAATCTGGTTAACGTAGTTAATAATATTGCTGAATTATCAAATGTTGATATTCTACAAAGCAAGGACTACAATCAATATTTTAATCTTGAAACTACCATTAGCAATACCATTAATTTATTTGCCGATGTTAACAGTAACGATATTTCATTTCCGATAAATATTTCTAATGAATTAAATTATCAATTGTATGGAGATCCGGTAAAGATTAAACAAATTTTTCTGAACCTTATCGAAAATATTTTAAAAAATGCAAAGAGTGGTTTGAAAAAGATACAACTAGACATTAATAGCCAAAACGAACAAAAGAATACAATAGATATCGTATTCACAATATCTACGCATGATTTCGTGCATATACCAGAAATAACCAAAATTCAAAATATTATAAAATCGAGAAAAGAACGAACAGCTGCCTTTATAAAATTTCTCGATTTAAATATTGCCAATCGAATTATAGATTCAATAGGTGGAACCATTGATATAGATGTTACGCCTGACCTATTTAAATTCGAATTTATCATTAAATTTACAAAAGGCGATTTAATTACCGAAGTAACAAAAACAGAAGATGAATCCGGAATTCCTGAAATTAAATCGGATACTGCAATAAAGCTTTCTGATGCAAATGTTTTATTGGTTGAAGACAACCTTATTAATCAAAAAATTGTATTGCTAAGCTTAAAAAAAACGGTTAAAAACGTGGATGTTGCAAATAATGGAAAAGAAGCCCTCGATAAATTTGGATCGATTAAATACGATGTAATATTAATGGATATTCAAATGCCCATCATGAATGGAATTGTTACAACCAAAAAAATAAGAAATATCGAAAAAAGCAGCAATACACACACACCAATTATTGCTATTACCGCTAATGCACTTCTGGGAGATAAAGAAGAATGCCTTGCTGCAGGTATGGACGATTACATAAGCAAACCTTTTCAGATTGATACTTTAATCAAAAAAATTGAACAACATCTGGATTAATTTTGGACTTCAGAATTATTAGCAATTATCTTTACTCTAGTTCTGGTTTTATTCCCACGATTAACACATCATCTACCTGTTCCTGTTCTCTTTTCCAGTCTTCAAAACTTTTATCGAGGTAAGCTAATTGTTGTTCGGGAGGTAATTGATGAATCGTAAGTAGCAGATGCCTAAATCGTCGATATTTATATTTTTTCCCTTCTGGGCCTCCAAACTGATCGGCATAACCATCGGTAAAAAGATAAAAGACATCATCTTTTTTCAATTTTATAATTGTCTTATTTATTTGTTCACTATTCCCATCTTCAAGTAATCCTACCGAAAATCTATCGCCTCGAATTTCTTCAATTTTATTATCACGTACAAAATATAGAGGCCGAAAAGCTCCTGCAAATTCTAACTCAGCTTTTTTCTTATCAATAACACAAAGAGCAATATCCATCCCGTCTTTTAATCGAACATTTTCAGATTCTTTTCCAAAAGTAATAGATACCCCTCTATTTAACTCCTCTAAAATTTTATCTGCTTCGTCAATCTTCTGGTCGTCAGTTATATTACGCAGTAGTTCAAAGCCAATGATCGACATAAATGCACCAGGAACACCATGCCCCGTACAATCTACAACGGCAATAAATATTTTATCATCTTTAATATTTATCCAATAAAAATCACCACTAACAATATCTTTAGGTTTATGTAATATAAAGGTTGAAGGTAATAAGGATTTAAAGTATCTTAAAGAGGGCATGAGTGCTTCTTGAATTCTTTTGGCATAAACAATGCTGTCGGTAATATTTTTATTTTTAATGCTAAGCTCCTCTTTTTGCTTGGCTACCTGTTGAGCAATTAACTCTTTTTCTTTTAGCTCCTGGTTTGACTTTCGTAGTGTTTTAGTCCTATATTGAAAAATCCAGTATATTGAAAATAGTAGTAATAAAATATAAAAGGCAAAGGCCATTTTTGTTCGCCAAAATGGCGTTAAAACTTCAATCTCTAAGGTTGCCCCTTCTTCATTCCACACATAATCGCTATTTGCTCCTCTTACTCTAAATGTATATTCTCCAGGCGATAAATTAGAAAATGTTGCATACCTCCTATTCCCTAGATTTATCCACTCCTCTTCAATACCTTCCATCTTATAGGCATAATTATTCTTTTCAGGGTTTGTAAAATCAAGTGCAGCAAACTCTATAGTAATTAAATTATTCTTATAAGGAATCGTTATGTGATTATTTTTTCCAATAGTTATTTGTTGCAATTTATCATTTGCCAGTAGCTCAATTGAGGTAATAGCAACATTGGGAACAATCTCGTTTATTTGAATTGAATCCGGATAAAAAGCATTAAAACCGGCAATTCCTCCGAAAAACATTTCTTTTGACAATGATTTAAAATAAGCACCATGGTTAAATTCCGAATCTTGTATCCCGTCTGAAACGCTAAAATTACTAAAAGATTTATCTTTGGGGTTAAATTTAGATAAACCACGGTTAGTACTCATCCATAAATGCCCATTATCATCGGCTAAAATTGAATAGATTAGATTATTTGGAAGTCCGTCTTTTTCTGTATAAACTGTAAATTTTTCCGTCTTTAAATCCATTTTATTTAATCCTGCTACAGTCCCCAACCACAAAACATTATTTGCAGTATCCTCATATAAGCATAAAATTTCATTTGAGCTTAAACAATCATTGCATTGCCCGTTGGTTTTAAAATATTGAATAATATTTCCGGTTGATAAATCGAGCTTGTTTAAACCATAATCGGTAGCAATCCAAAGATTATTTTTGGAATCGAGTAAAAGATCATATACAAGATTGGAACTTATTGTGTTTTGATTTTCCTCTGTAGCAATATAACTCTTAACGAGCGAGTCATTTTTGATATTAAGTAATCCATATTTTGTTGCAATCCAAAAATTAGCCGAATCAGATTCGACAATATCATAAATCCTGTTTTTATTCAACCTCTGGATAATTTCTTTATCCTTAAACTCCGAAAATGTTTTGTTTTCATGATCAAAAAAACTAATCCCATCTTGTGTCCCTAACCAATAAACACCATTGCTACTTTTAAATATTTTATGTACGTAATCGTTTTTTAACAAACTATTACCGGTAAAATAACGAGTTACTTTATTTGTTTTCCGATTAAAAATATGCAATCCTGTTCCCCAGGTTCCTACCCAAATGATACTATCATTTTCAGTAAAAATGGATGCTATGTAATTATTTGAAAATAACGATTCTCCTTTTTTATTTTTTGCATAAAGATTAAATTTTTTCTTTCTTTTTTCTATTTTTAGCAATCCTTGCAAAGTACCCACCCATAAAATTCCGGTTCTATCTTCAATAATTGATGTGATTGAATTTGTCAGGATTAAATTATTTTCAAATTTAAACTGGCTATAATCATTAAATTGATTCGTTTCTCGGTTAAATCTACTCAATCCATCATCAGTAGCAATCCATAAGGTCCCAGCAGAATCTTCAAAAATATCATTGATAACATTATTACTTAAGCTATTAGTTTTTGGAGAATCATTAAAAAAGCGGGTAAAATTCTCATCATCCCAATTAAATCGATTTAGGCCATTCTTTGTCCCTATCCATAAATTATGTTTACTATCTTCAAAAATAACTTTTATCCGGTTGTTACTTAATGATTTTTTATTGTTAGGGTCATGGCTATAACGTTTAAAAATCTCAAGCTCTCGATCGAAATAATTTAAACCATCTTTAGTTCCTATCCAAAGTTGATTTTTATGATCTTCAAAAATTGAAAATTTAGCATTTACCGAAATAAAACTAAAAATATCATTAAAATGTTCGTAATGCCTAAATTTATCCGTTTGAGGATTTATACGGCTCAAAAATCTTTCGGTTTTTATCCAAATAAACCCTTTTTTATCCTGATATATAGAGTAAACTTCATCTTCTGGTATTGTGTTTGGATCAGCATCATCTCTTAAATATCTAATAAATATCTGCTTTTCTGCATCAAATTTATTAAGTCCGTAGTTGGTTCCTACCCAAATATTATTTTCATTATCTTCAAAAATACAATGAATATAATTATTTGAAATAGTTGTTGAATCGGATGGGTCGTTTTTAAAGCGAAGAAATGAATATCCGTTATATTTATTTAAACCATCCTGGGTTCCAATCCATAAAAACCCCTTCCGATCTTGCATAAGGCATTGAACACTTGTTTGTGACATGCCATCTTCAATGGTAAAATGTTTTACATTTAGGAGCTGTCCATAAATAGCTCCGGAATAAAAGATTGGTAAAAACCCTAAGATTAAGGAAAGCAATATGTATCTAAAAAGCTTCATTTATATATTGCTAATTTAATATATATTCGGTATAAAGCAAAGGTTTATGTTTAGATTAAATTTGTTTTAAATTTATTCTCCAGCTATTGCTCCTCCACTATATAACATTTTCTGATATTTTAATGAAGGAGAAAGTATAAATTCGCCAATATTATATTTATTCCATTTTTCGTCAACCATTTTTATCGTATCCAAACTTGAACTAACAATATTTGGCCAATCTCTTTTAAAATTATCTTTCCCTTTTCTTTTTCTTGTTGCATCAATAAAAATACATGAATAAGTATTATTATGTTTTGATAAAATAATTGAATCTCTTTTAGGGTCAATATTCCCCGAGGCTATCCATAATATCATATTCCAATCGGACACATCAACAACATCATCTACTAAAACACACATTTTTATTTGTTTAAAATCCTCGTTGTGAAATAATTTTTTAACCAGGTTATCAATATGCGTTTTATTTTTCTTTTTAACCGACAGGATTAAAACACTAGAGTTCGCTGCAGCAAATAAATTGGCATCTATAATTTCGATAAATTCATCTTTAATAGCTTCAAGATTTAATAAAGCATTTGTAGTATTTTCTACAACATCAGCCAATTCTTCATCAAATTTTGTAGTTGCATCAATTCCCATTTTGCTGCCAAAAGCCATTTTCGAAGAAGAGTGATCTAAAATATCCAACGGGCCTTGCATAAAATGAAAATCAGCAGATGGATTTATATTATCAATTACAATTTCAATTAATTGGTGATATTGATGAATATCAATGTTTTGATCTACAACAATCATTATCTTATTAAACATCATCTGTCCTGCACCCCATAAAGCATTCATTACTTTAATGGCTTGTCCGGGATAGGTTTTATGCATTTTTACGATTGCTATATTATGAGCAACCCCTGCAAAAGGAAGATCATAATCAATAACTTCGGGTAAAATGGCTATTTTTATGGGTGTTAAAAAAATTCGTTCTGTGGCTTTTCCAATCCATGCATCTTCCATTGGTGGGACACCCACAATCGTTGCCGGATAAACTGCATCTTTGCGGTGCGTAATACAAGTAACATGAAATTTTGGATACCAATCGGCCAAAGAATAAAAACCTGTATGATCGCCAAAAGGGCCTTCCCAAATAAACTCTTCTTCAGGGTCAATATACCCTTCAATAATAATATCAGCATCTTTGGGAACTTCAATATCCTGGGTAACACATTTAACCATTTCAACGCTTTTCTTTCTTAGGAATCCTGCGAGCATATATTCATCAACATTATCCGGAACAGGAGCCGTAGCAGAATAAGTATAAGCCGGGTCTCCACCTAAAGCAACAGCAACAGGCATTTTTTTTCCAAGCCGTTTGTATTCAGCAAAATGTCTTGCACCTACTTTGTGCTTATGCCAGTGCATTCCGGTAAGGTTCTTCTCAAAAATCTGCATTCTGTACATTCCCACATTTCTAGTCTCTGTAACCGGATCTTTAGTAATAACCATTGGTAAAGTAACAAAAGGGCCTCCATCCTCTGGCCAACATTTTAATACTGGAAGAATGTATAAATCCGGATCGTGATGTATAACTTCCTGACATTTACCTTTACCTTTAACTAACTTAGGCATCCATGAGGCAATCCCCGATAACTTAGGAAGCATTTTCAATTTCTCAATAATACTGTTCTTGGGTGATGAAAAATCAACAAACAAACGTTCTAACTCTTCGCCAATATCATTCAAATTATTTACCCCCAAGGCTAATTCCATCCTTTTTTCAGAGCCCATTGCATTCATTAATATAGGAAACATTGTTCCGGTATTCTCGAATAACAAAGCTTTGCCTCCATCCGATTGTTTTGAAACACGATCGGTAATTTCTGTAATTTCCAATTCTGGATTTACCTTTTGGGTAATCCTTACCAACTCGCCTCTTTCTTCTAATCGCTCAATAAATTGATTTAATGAATGAAATGACATAGTATAAATTTAAATCAGCAAAAATGAAATATACAAAAAAGAATTGTAGTGTTTAACGATTTATCAAAAATAAAAAGGTTGATTCTCTTTTAAGGAACCAACCTTTATAATTAAACTAAAAAAAACTTTATTTAAAAAATTTAAAATCTTTACCCAGATATCTGGCCGAATTTCCTAAGGCTTCTTCAATTCTTAATAGTTGGTTATATTTGGCAATACGATCGGATCGTGAAGCAGAACCGGTTTTAATTAATCCGGTATTTAAAGCAACAGCCAGGTCAGCAATTGTTGTATCTTCTGTTTCTCCAGAGCGATGACTAATTACCGATGTATAAGAGTTTTCGGTAGCTAAACGGATAGCATTTATTGTTTCGGTTAACGTACCAATTTGATTTACCTTAATAAGAATTGAATTAGCAACATTATTTTCAATTCCTTGTGAAAGTCTTTTTACATTGGTTACGAATAAATCATCGCCTACAATTTGTACTTTATCACCAATTACTTTTGTTAATTCAGCCCAGCCATCCCAATCATCTTCATCTAAACCATCTTCGATCGAGAGGATTGGATATTTTTCAACCCATGTTTTCCAATAGTTAACCATATCCGCTGAAGATAAATCTTCATTGGTAGATTCAAAATGGTAAACTTTTTTATTTTTATCATAGAATTCGGATGCTGCAGGGTCAAGGGCAATAAAAATATCATCACCAGGTTTATAACCTGCTTTTTCAATTGCTTCTAAAACAACCTCAATAGCTTCTTCGTTAGAGGAAAGGTTAGGTGCAAAACCTCCTTCATCGCCAACATTGGTTGATTGTCCTTTAGTTTTTAACACCGCTTTTAAGTTATGGAAAACTTCGGCACCCATTCTTAAAGCTTCACTAAAAGAGCTGGCTCCAACAGGCATTATCATAAATTCCTGGATGTCAATTTTGTTATCGGCATGTTGTCCTCCATTGAGAATATTCATCATAGGAATAGGAAGTGTGTTAGCACTTACTCCACCAATGTATCGATACAACGGCAATCCATATTCCGTTGCAGCAGCTCTTGCTACTGCAAGCGAAACGCCTAACATTGCATTTGCTCCAAGATTACCTTTATTTTCTGTTCCATCAAGTTTTATCAAAGCATTATCAATAGCTGTTTGATCATCTACATAAAAGCCTTGCAATTCATCGTTTATAATTGTATTAACGTTTTCAACCGCTTTTAGCACTCCTTTTCCCAGAAATTTTGATTTATCACCATCACGAAGTTCAACTGCTTCATGAATACCTGTTGAGGCACCAGAAGGTACTGCTGCTCGTCCAACAAAACCATCGGTTGTTACTACCTCAACTTCAACGGTAGGATTCCCTCTTGAATCCAATATTTGCCGTGCATGTATTCCTGCTATTTGTCCCATAGTTTATCAATTTTTAATTAATATTTTTTTTGCGAAAAGAATTCAAATTTAGTGAATTCTGAAAATATATTAAACCAGTAAGTTAATATTTTAATAATATTTTCATTTAGGATACAAAAAAAGGGCGTTAATCGCCCTTTAATATTGAAATATTATTAATAAATTATTCTTTCTTTTCGTCTTTGTTGTCTTCAGCCTGATCTTCCTTTTTATTTTCTTTCGACTCTTTCTTAGCTTCTACCTTTTTTTCTTCCTTTTTGGGAGTTTCTTTTTTAGTTTCTGCTTTTTTAGGCTCTTCTTTCTTCTCTTCTTTCTTGTCGGTTTCAGCTTTAGCTTCAGGTTTCTCTTCTGTTTTGGGTTTAGCTTCAGTTTTAGCTTCAGATTCTTCTTCTGTTATAGTTATAGCTTTCTCTTTTGTTTCTGTAGCTTTACTTTCTGGTTCAACTTCCTTAACTTCTTTTTCTTCAGCTTTAACTTCTTCTCCCTCAGAAGCAACTTTTTGTTCTGCTTGTTGTTGATTTGTTACTTCGGTAGATTTTGTTTTTTTACCACCTCTACGGCTACGACGTGAAGAAGATTTTTGTTGTTTCTCTTCTTTTGCTGCTAAAAGATTTTCATTGTAATCAACCAATTCAATAATACACATATCAGCATTATCACCTAAACGAGTACCTGTTTTTAATATTCTTGTATAACCACCAGGCCTTTTCATTGCTTTAGCACCTACTTCTCTAAATAATTCAGTTACAGCATCCTTATTTTGTAAATAGCTAAATACCATTCTTCTTGAATGAGTTGAATCTTCTTTAGCTTTTGTAATTAAAGGTTCAACATACATTCTTAATGCTTTTGCTTTAGCTGTTGTTGTAGATATTCGTTTATGTAAAATTAATGATGTTGCCATGTTCGATAACATCGCTTTTCTATGTGCAGGTTTTCTGCTTAAGTGGTTAAATGATTTTTTATGTCTCATCCTTTTACTCCTTGTCTAATTTATACTTAGAAATATCCATTCCAAATGTTAGATTCATTTGGCTAAGTAAATCTTCTAATTCAGTCAATGATTTTTTTCCAAAGTTTCTAAACTTCAATAAATCGTTTTTATTGTATCTCACTAAATCGCCAAGTGTATCAACTTCAGCAGCTTTTAAACAATTTAAAGCTCTTACAGAAAGATCCAAATCTACCAGTCTTGTTTTAAGTAACTGACGCATATGTAAAACTTCTTCGTCGAACTCTTCGTTGGCATATTTTTCATCCGAATCGAGTGTAATTTTCTCATCAGAAAACAACATCAGATGATAAATAAGAATTTTTGCCGCCTCTTTCAATGCTTCTTTAGGATGAATTGATCCGTCGGATTCAATTTCAAAAACCAGTTTTTCGTAGTCGGTTTTTTGTTCTACTCGGTAGTTTTCAATTGAATATTTAACGTTTCGTATTGGGGTATAGATTGAATCAATAGCAATAACTCCATACTCTGCATCAATAGATTTATTTTCTTCAGCAGGCACATAACCACGGCCTTTATTAACTGTTAGTTCTAATTGAAGTTTTACATCCGGTTCCATTTCACAAATTACATGATCCGGATTTAACACTTTAAAATTTGTTGAAAAATTATTGATATCACCGGCTTTAAATTCATTCTGCCCGGTAATTGTAACAGATATTTTTTCATCTTCTGCTTCATCTACAATACGTTTAAAACGTACTTGCTTAAGATTTAGGATAATTTCTGATACATCTTGCACTACACCAGCTATTGTAGAAAATTCGTGTTCTACGCCTTCTATTTTTATAGATGTAATGGCATATCCTTCTAATGATGATATTAATATCCTGCGTAAAGAATTACCGACAGTAATTCCATAACCTGGTTCTAAAGGACGAAACTCAAATTTGCCATAGGTTTCGTTTGCTTCGACCATTATGACCTTATCGGGCTTTTGAAATGCTAAAATTGCCATAAATAATAAAAAATTATTTTATTTAGAATATAATTCTACAATTAACTGCTCCTTAATGTTTTCAGGAATTTCTGATCGCTCGGGGATATTTAAAAATTTACCAGCCATTTGATCTGAATCCCATTCTAACCACGAATATTTATTATATCGGGCAGATGCTAAACTATTATTAATTGCTTCGAGCGATTTTGATTTTTCACGAACACCAATTATATCATTAGGTTTAACAGTGTATGAAGGAATGCTAACAATGTTTCCGTTTACAGTAATATGTTTATGAGAAACAAATTGACGTGCAGCAGCTCTTGTAGGAGCAATACCTATACGATATACTACATTATCAAGCCTTGATTCTAATAATTGTAAAAGGTTTTCACCAGTAATCCCTTTTTTACGAGAAGCCTGAGCAAATAAATTATAGAATTGTTTTTCAAGAATTCCATATGTGTACTTAGCTTTCTGTTTTTCCATCAGTTGTACACCATACTCAGAAAGTTTTTTTCTGCGTTTGTTTGCTCCTTGTTCTCCAGGAGGATAATTTTTCTTTTCAAAATATTTGTCAGGCCCATAAATGGGTTCCCCTAGCTTCCTCGCTATTTTTGATTTTGGTCCTCTATATCTAGCCATGAATCTTAATATTAACTTTTGTTCTACCTCAATAAATTAATCACACATTATACTCTTCTACGGGCAGCAGGACGGCATCCATTATGTGGTAATGGAGTAACATCAACAATTTCGGTAACTTCTATACCTGCATTATGTATAGTTCGTATTGCTGATTCTCTACCTGCACCAGGCCCTTTAACAAACACTTTTACTTTTCTTAATCCAAGATCGTAAGCTACTTTTGCACAATCCTCGGCTGCAACTTGTGCTGCATAAGGAGTATTCTTTTTTGATCCTCTAAATCCCATCTTTCCAGAAGATGACCATGAAATAACCTGGCCATTACTATTGGTTAATGAAACAATGATATTATTAAAAGAAGCATGTATGTGTGCTTGTCCGGTAGCTTCAACCTTTACAACCTTTTTTCTAGAAGTTCCAGTCTTTTTTGCCATTTCTTAACGATTATTTAGTTGCTTTCTTTTTATTAGCAATAGTTTTTCTTTTCCCTTTTCTGGTTCTCGCATTATTTTTTGTACTTTGGCCTCGTACAGGTAATCCAATACGATGTCTTATACCACGGTAGCATCCAATATCCATTAATCGTTTAATGTTCATTTGAACTTCGGAACGCAATGCTCCTTCTACCTTATATTTCTCATTCACGATCTCACGCACCTTTGCAATTTGGTCGTCGTTCCAGTCACTTACTTTAATGTTATAATCGATACCTGCTTCATCTAATACGGATTCTGCAGTACTTCGACCTATTCCGTAGATATAGGTTAAACCTATTACACCTCTTTTATTTTTTGGTAAATCTACTCCTACAATTCTTGCCATAAATCTTATTTAATTAAAGTACAAAGTTAATAATTTATCCCTGTCGTTGTTTAAACTTAGGATTTTTTTTGTTAATAACGTATAGCCTGCCTTTTCGTCGAACGATTTTACATTCGCTACTGCGTTTTTTTACAGATGCTCTGACTTTCATTTTTATTTTCTTTTTTATTTATATCTATAAGTTATTCTTCCTTTTGTAAGATCATAAGGAGACATCTCAACCTTAACCTTATCTCCTGGTAAAATTTTGATATAATGCATTCTCATTTTACCTGAAATATGTGCTGTAATAACGTGTCCATTTTCCAGTTCTACCCTAAACATTGCATTTGACAATGCTTCGATAATGGTTCCGTCTTGTTCAATTGAAGGTTGTTTTGCCATAAACTAAATTTTATTTTTTAAAATTTCTTCGATATATTCAAATGTTGTTAATATATCTGCTTTCCCTTTATCAACTGCAATTGCTAGTTCATAATGAGCCGAGGGTTTACCATCTAAGGTACGAATCGTCCAACCGTCTGAATCTTGCTTTATGTATTTTGTACCCATATTAATCATAGGCTCAATACACAAAACTAATCCTTTCTTTAGCTTAACTCCTCTTCCTCTTCTTCCATAATTAGGAACTTCTGGTGCTTCATGCATATCTTTTCCCAAACCGTGCCCAACCATTTCACGAACTACAGAGTAACCAGCTTTCTCGGCATGCAACTGTACGGCATAACCAATATCACCTACTCTATTTCCTTCAATAGCTTGTTCAACTCCTAACAATAGCGATTCTTTTGTCGTTTGCAATAACTGCATCACTTCGTCGCTAACATCTCCTACCGGGAATGTGTATGCAGAGTCGCCATAATAGCCATCCATATAAGTCCCACAATCAACCGAAACAATGTCTCCATCCTTCAATACATAATCAGATGGTATTCCATGTACTACCTGATCATTAACCGAAGTACATAATGAATTAGGAAAACCTCCATACCCAAGAAATCCTGGTACTGCACCATGATCTCTTATAAACTCTTCAGCTCTTTTATCAAGCTCAAGCGTTGTAGTACCTGGTTTCACTAATCTTGCTACCTCAGCCAATGTTTTGGAAACAAGTAAATTATTTCGTCTGATAATTTCAATTTCCTCTTGGCTTTTAAAAACTAACATCAAAGAACATTAATAATTCAATTAAATAGCAGAAGCCCCTCCGGCTCTACCTTTAATTCTTCCAGATTTTAACAATCCATCATAGTGTCGCATTAACAGATGACTTTCAATTTGCTGTAATGTATCTAATACAACGCCTACAAGAATTAACAGTGATGTACCACCGTAAAATTGTGCCCATTGGCTATTTACGCCACCAATTTGAGCAAAAGCAGGTAATATAGCTATTAAAGCTAAAAATATTGATCCTGGTAAAGTAATACGAGACATAATGGTGTCGAGAAACTCAACTGTTTTACGCCCCGGTTTAACACCAGGAATAAAGCCTCCATTCTTTTTCATATCCTCTGCCATTTGAGAGGGATTTATAGTAATGGCAGTGTAAAAATAGGTAAAAAGAATAATTAAAATTGCAAAAGTGAAGTTATACCAAAAACCGGTAATATTTGCAAATGCAGCCGCGAACCCTGTTAAAGATTCAGAATTTGCAAAACCTGCAATGGTTAACGGTATAAACATCAATGCTTGTGCAAAGATAATAGGCATAACACCTGCAGAGTTTACTTTTAAAGGGATGTATTGTCTAACACCTCCATATTGTTTGTTTCCTACAATCCTTTTAGCATATTGCACAGGTATTTTTCTTGTTCCCTGCACTAAAAGAATTGTTGCTATGAATACAAAGAATAATATGACCATTTCTAACAAGAAAGCAACTAATCCGCCACCTTGTTCTTCAAATCTACTAATGAATTCGGCAAATAAAGCAAAAGGTAATCGTGCTATAATACCAATCATAATGATTAACGATATTCCATTCCCGATTCCTTTATCGGTTATTCTTTCGCCAAGCCACATAACAAACATGGTTCCTGATGTAAGAATAACTACCGATGAAAACCAAAAAAAGGTACCTTTTAATACAAACGCTGATGCAGGAAGCTGTACTTGTAAATTTTTTAAGTAAGCTGGTGCCTGCATAATTAAGATAGCTACTGTTAAATATCTTGTTATCTGATTAATTTTGCGTCTTCCACTTTCTCCTTCACGCTGTAATCTTTGGAAGTAAGGAATTGCAATTCCTAATAACTGGATTACAATAGAAGCAGAAATATAGGGCATGATTCCTAAAGCAAAGATAGATGCTCTGGAGAATGATCCGCCCGAAAACATATTTAACAACCCCATAACACCATCAGAAGTTTGTTGCTCTAAAGCAGTTAATTGATTCGGATCTATCCCCGGTAAAACAATATAACTTCCTAATCGATAAATTATCAAAATAAATATGGTATACCCTATTCGATATCTAAGGTCCTCAATTTTAGCTATATTCTTTATGGTTTGTATTAAAGCTCTCATTAATCTATAATTTTACAACGGTTCCTTCAACTGATTCAATGGCTTTGATGGCAGATTTAGAAAAAGCATGAGCTTTTACTTCTAATTTTTTAGTTAATGTTCCATTTCCAAGAATTTTAACTAAACTATTTTTCTTAACGAGTCCTGCATCAATCAAAGTATCAATATCAATTGTAGTTAACCCTTTTTTATCGGCTAATTTTTCTAATGTCTCGATATTAATCCCTTTAAATTCTTTGCGGGATAAATTGGTAAAACCATATTTTGGTACTCTACGTTGTAAAGGCATTTGTCCACCTTCGAAACCAATTTTTCTGGAATATCCAGATCTTGATTTCTGTCCTTTATGTCCTCTTGTTGCTGTTCCTCCTTTACCAGATCCTTGTCCTCTTCCAATTCTCTTGCTAGTTTTCGTAGAGTTTTCTGCTGGTTTTAAATTATGTAATTCCATAGTATTACAATATAATATTATTTGTTATTACTTTTTTTCAACCCGTAATAAATGATTAACTTTTGTAATCATTCCTAATATTTGTGGATTATCTTCCACCTCAATAGGGTTATTCATTTTTTTTATCCCTAAAGCTTCCAAAGTTCTTTTCTGACGCTTTGTGCTTCTAATTTTACTCTTTACTTGTGTAATTGTTATTTTAGCCATAAGATATCTTTATTAAAGATCATTATCCATTAAAAACTTTATCAAGAGTAACACTTCGTTGTTCAGCAACAGCTCTGGCATCTCTTAATTGAAGTAATGCATCAATAGTTGCTTTCACAAGATTATGGGGGTTACTTGATCCTTTTGATTTTGCAAGAACATCAGTAACACCTACACTTTCAAGTACAGCACGCATTGCACCACCAGCTTTTACTCCGGTACCATGTGATGCGGGCTTTAAAAATACTTGTGCACCTCCATATCTACTTATTTGTTCATGAGGTATTGTACCTTTATAAATAGGAACTTTTACTAAATTCTTCTTAGCTGCTTCAACTCCTTTAGCAATAGCTGTAGTTACCTCTTTAGCTTTTCCTAAACCATATCCTACAATGCCATCTTCATTACCAACTACTACAATTGCAGTAAAACCAAAATTACGTCCACCCTTAGTTACTTTGGTTACTCTTTGTATACTTACGAGTCTGTCTTTTAACTCTAAATCGCTGGTTTTTACTTTTCTTATACTTGTTGACATAATATCTTAATCTTAAAATTTTAGTCCACCTTTTCTGGCGGCTTCTGCTAATGATTGAACTCTACCATGATATAAATAGCCGTTTCTATCAAATACTACCTGGGTAATTCCATTTTCTAATGCTTTTTTAGCGGCTAAATTTCCTACTAATTTGGCTTGTTCTGTTTTAGAAACCTTTCCTTTTTCAGCTATTTCTTTATTTCTTGAACAAACTGCTAATAAGGTTTTGTTTTCTAAATCATCAATAAATTGAACATATATTTGGCTATTGCTTCTGAAAACCGACATTCTGGGTTTTTGGGCAGTTCCTTTTATATGTTTACGAATTCGCCATTTAATTCTATATCTTCTTTGTTGCTTTGTTAAAGCCATGACTATATTAATTTAATATGTTATACACTAGCAGATTTACCGGCTTTTCTGCGTAATTGTTCGCCGACAAATTTAATACCTTTACCTTTATATGGTTCTGGTGGCCTAAATGACCTAATTTTAGCAGCAACTTCACCAATAACTTGTTTGTTACAACTAGTTAAAGTTATAATTGGATTATTTCTACGTTCCTGCTTAGCTTCAACTTTAACTTCATCAGGTATCTGAAAGTAAATATCATGTGAATATCCAAGACTAAGTTCAAGAATTTGTCCTTTGGCTTCGGCTCGATAACCTACACCCACCAACTCTTGTTGAATAGTATATCCTTCTGATACTCCAATAACCATATTGTTTATTAAAGAACGATATAAACCATGCAATGATTTATGACGTTTTTCTTCGCCTAATCGTTTTAATTCAACCTGGCCATCATTCACTTTAACCTGAATATCTTGATCAACCTTTTGTGATAATTCACCTTTTGGCCCTTTCACCAATACCTCATTTGTGTTATTTACAGAAACCGTAACTCCTCCAGGTATTTTAACGGGTAATATTCCAATTCGTGACATTTAAATATCCTCCTTTTTAATGTACATAACATAAAACTTCACCACCCACATTCAAGGTACGTGCTTCTTTATCAGAGATAACCCCTTTTGATGTAGATAAAATAGCCACACCTAATCCATTGAGTACCCGTGGAATTTCATCGGCTCCAACATATTTTCTCAGCCCTGGTTTACTTGCCCTGATAATCTTTCGAATAGCTGGGGCTTTTGTTTCTGGGTGATATTTTAATGCTATTTTAATTATACCTTGTTTATCGTCATCTTCAAACTTATAAGATAAAATATATCCTTTATCAAATAATATTTTTGTAATATCTCTTTTTAGGTTTGAAGCTGGAATTTCTACTACTCTATGACCTGCCATCACGGCATTTCTAATGTGAGTAAGATAATCTGCTATAGGATCTGTGATCATATCTGTTCTTTATTTTAATTACAATCTACCAACTTGCCTTCTTAACTCCTGGTATTAACCCTTTTGATGCCATTTCTCTAAAGGTAATTCTGCTAATACCAAATTGTCGCATATATCCTTTTGGCCGTCCGGTAATTAAACATCTATTGTGTAACCGGATTGGATTAGAGTTTTTTGGTAATCTGCTTAATCCAACATAATCACCTTCAGCTTTAAGTTTTGCTCTTTTCTCAGCGTACTTATCAACCAATTTTTGTCGCCTTCTTTCTCGGGCTTTCATTGATTCTTTAGCCATACTATTTATTTCTTTTTAATATTTTTAAATGGTATTCCAAATTCGCGTAACAAGGCTAATCCTTCTTCATCGGTTTTAGCAGTAGTAACAAATGTGATTTCTAATCCTAAAATTTTATTGATTTTATCAAGATCAATTTCAGGGAAAATAATTTGTTCCTGAATACCTAATGTATAGTTTCCGCGTCCGTCAAATTTAGAACTAACACCGTTAAAATCTCTGATTCTGGGTAAAGAAATAGCAATAAGCCTTTCCATAAACTCATACATTTTATCTCTACGTAAAGTAACTTTCACACCAATAGGCATTCCTCTACGCAATTTAAAGTTAGAGATATCTTTTTTAGAATAAGTTTTAACAGCTTTTTGCCCAGCAATAAGTGTTAATTCTTCTTGTGCAGTTTCGATCATTTTTTTATCAGCAACTGCCTGACCCACGCCCTGGTTTAGCGTTATCTTAACCAGCCTTGGAACTTCCATTATTGTTTTGTACTTAAATTCCTTTGTTAAAGCTGGTATAATCTCTTTTCTGTATTTTTCTCTTAATAAAGGCGTATATTCCATTACTTAATCTCCTCTCCTGATTTTTTTGAATATCGCACTAATTTATTTTTATCATTTAACTTTCTACCCACTCTGGTTGGTTCTCCTGTTGATGGGTCAACAACCATTAGGTTAGAAATATGAATTGGTGCTTCCATTTTTACGATTCCACCTTGTGGGTTATTTGCATTAGGCTTTGTGTGTTTAGAAACCATGTTCACACCTTCAACAATTGCTTTTTCCTTGTCGTAAATTACTTCAAGTACTTTGCCTTGTTGTCCTTTATATTCACCTGCATTTACGTAAACCGTATCGCCTTTTTTTATGTGTAATTTCTTCCTTTGCATGCAGCAATGATTTTAAATTATAATACTTCTGGAGCTAATGAAATGATTTTCATATAATTTTCACGTAATTCTCTTGGTATTGGGCCAAAAATACGTGTACCACGAATTTCACCTACATTATTTAACAATACAACAGCATTGTTGTCAAAACGTATATAAGAGCCATCGGGCCTACGAACTTCTTTTCTTGTTCTAACGACAACAGCTTTTGATACTGTTCCTTTTTTTATTTCACCTGATGGTAAAGCACTTTTAACAGTTACTACGATCTGATCGCCAATAGAAGCATATCTTTTATGTGTACCTCCTAATACTCGTACACACAACACCTCTTTGGCTCCGCTGTTGTCAGCAACTGTTAGTCTACTTTCTTGTTGTATCATGACTATTTAACTCTTTCAATAATTTCTACTAATCTCCAACATTTATTTTTGCTTAAAGGCCTTGTTTCCATAATTCTAACAGTATCGCCTATATTGCAAGTATTTTCTTCATCGTGTGCAGTAAATTTTTTCCTGCTTTTGATGAATTTGCCGTACTTTGGATGTTTTACTTTTCGTTCTACAGCAATTACAATGGTTTTATCCATTTTATTGCTAACAACAACACCAATACGTTCTTTTCTCAGTCTTCTTGTTGTTTCCATTGTTAAAAATTAACTATTCGAATTTTCTTTTAATTCTCTTTTACGCAACTCAGTCATTAATCTTGCAATATTCTTGCGTGTTTGTTTAATTTTCAAAGGATTGTCTAAAGGAGACACGGCATGATTAAGCTTTAGACGAGTAAGCATCGTTTTTTCTGTATCGATTCTTTCCTCAATCTCCTTTGTTGTTAATTCTCTAATTTCAGAATTCTTCATTTCTTACTAATTTATGTTTTCAACATAATCACGTCTAACAACGAACTTCGTTGGGATTGGTAATTTTTGAGCTGCAAGACGTAATGCTTCTTGTGCTACTTTAAGAGATACACCTTCGGCTTCAATTAAAATACGTCCAGGCCTTACTGGTGCTACAAATCCTTCTGGTGCTCCACGACCTTTACCCATACGTACTTCAGCTGGCTTTTTGGTGATTGGCTTGTCTGGAAAAATCCTTATCCAGATTTGGCCTTCACGCTTCATATAACGAGTCACTGCTTGTCGAGCGGCCTCAATTTGTCGTCCTGTAATCCAGCACTCTTCCATTGCTTTGATTCCAAATGAACCAAAGGCCAATTGATTTCCTCGTTGGGCATTTCCTTTCATTTTACCCTTTTGGACTCTTCTGTATTTCGTTTTCTTTGGCTGTAACATTCCAATAATAAATTTAATTTATCGCTTATTTTCTTTTTTTCTTGAAGCCACCTTTAGATGGTTTTTGGTTTTTTGAGGCACCAATATTTGGCGAAAGATCTCTTTTCCCAAAAATCTCACCTCTACAAATCCAAACTTTAATACCAATTAAACCAACTTTAGTTAATGCTTCGCTTAACGTATAATCGATATCGGCACGAAATGTGTGCAATGGCGTACGTCCTTCTTTATAAACTTCGGTACGAGCCATTTCTGCACCACCCAAACGTCCAGAAATTTGAACTTTAATTCCTTCAGCACCCATTCTCATGGTAGAAGCAATTGCCATTTTAATCGCTCGACGGTATGACACTTTACCTTCGATTTGTCTTGCAATAGCATTGCCAACGATAGTAGCATCAAGTTCCGGCCTTTTCACTTCGAAAATATTAATCTGAACCTCTTTATGAGTAATCTTTTTTAACTCTTCTTTAAGTTTATCTACTTCCTGGCCACCTTTACCAATAATAATTCCCGGACGTGCGGTATTAACCGTAACGGTTATTAATTTTAAAGTTCTTTCAATAACAATCTTAGATATACTTGCTTTGGCTAATCGAGCTTCAAGATATTTTCTAATCTTATTATCCTCAACCAGCTTGTCAGCATAGTTTTTTCCACCGTACCAATTAGAATCCCATCCTTTAATGATTCCCAATCGATTTCCTATCGGATTAACTTTTTGTCCCATCTATTGTTCTGTTTGAGTATCGTTGTTATTTAAATTATCCAGTACTAATGTCACGTGATTTGATCTCTTTCTAATTCTGTGAGCTCTACCTTGTGGAGCCGGTTGAATCCTTTTTAAAGTTCTTCCACCATCAACAAATATCTCTTTCACGATTAATTTGCTATCTTCTATTCGAACACCTTCGTTTTTTTCCTGCCAGTTAGCAATAGCTGACAAAAGTAATTTTTCTAAACGATTTGATGCTTCTTTCGAACTATATTTCAATACATCAAGAGCTTTATTAACTTCCATCCCTCTTACCATATCAGCAACTAATCGCATTTTTCGTGGCGAAGTAGGGCAATTTCTAAGTTTAGCAAAATATTGATTTTTTTTGCTTTCTTTGATCTTATTCGCTCTTATTCTTTTTCTTGCACCCATTTTAATCTAATATTTTTAAATAATACTATCGTAGGTTTATTTTTTATTTCCGGCATGGCCTCTAAATGTTCTGGTTGGAGCAAATTCTCCTAATTTATGTCCTACCATATTTTCAGTAACATATACCGGGATAAATTTATTTCCATTGTGAACTGCAATAGTATGCCCAACAAAATCTGGTGAAATCATAGACCTGCGTGACCAGGTTTTAACTACAGATTTTTTTCCTGATTCGTTCATTTCAAGAACTCTTTTCTCAAGTTTATAATCAATAAATGGGCCTTTTTTCAATGATCGACTCATAGCAATCTTTTTTATTTCTTACGTTTTTCAACAATATACTTATTCGAAGCCTTCTTTCTGGCTCTTGTTTTGTAACCTTTGGCAGGTACTCCATTTCTTGATCTTGGATGACCACCCGAGGCTCTTCCTTCACCACCACCCATTGGATGGTCCACTGGATTCATCACAACACCACGTACTCTTGGCCTTCTGCCTAACCATCTTTTACGTCCGGCTTTACCTGATATTTCAAGGCTATGGTCGGCATTTGAAACAGTACCAATTGTAGCACGGCAAGTGGTTAATATCATTCTTGATTCTCCAGAGGGTAACTTAACAATTGCATATTTTCCATCGCGAGATGTAAGCTGTGCATAAGATCCAGCACTACGGGCTAATGCACCACCCTTACCTGGATGTAATTCAATATTATGAATAATAGTACCTAATGGAATGTTTGCTAAGAACAATGTGTTTCCTACTTCTGGGTCAACTCCTTCACCAGATTTAATTTTTTGTCCTACTTGTAATCCATTAGGAGCAATGATATATTTTTTCTCACCATCTTCATATACTACCAATGCAATTCTTGCGGTTCTATTTGGATCGTATTCAATACTTTTTACCGTAGCTTCCATTCCATCTTTGTTGCGCAAAAAATCAATGATTCGATATCTTTGTTTATGGCCTCCGCCAAGATAACGCATCGTCATTTTCCCATCGCTATTTCTACCGCCTGATTTTTTAAGGGGTGCTAACAAAGATTTTTCCGGTGTACTTTTGGTGATTACATCAAAAGCACCAATAATTTTATGTCTTTGTCCTGGTGTTACAGGTTTTAATTTTCTTACTGCCATATTAATTAAATATTGCTATAAAAATCAATTTTTTCTCCATCAACTAATGTTACAATCGCTTTCTTAAAAGATTTTGATTGTCCTTGAATAATTCCCGACTTAGTATAGCGGGATTTTTCCTTACCCAGATAACGCATAGTATTAACAGCCTCAACTGATACACCATACATTTCCTCTACAGCATTTTTAATCTGTACTTTATTTGCTCTTATATCCACAATAAAACCGAATCTGTTCAGGCCTTCACCCTGCGTAGTCATTTTTTCGGTTACTATTGGTTTTAACAAAATATCCATTGTTATAATTTTTTCTAAATTTTAAACATTTTATGTAATGGTTCAATTGAGTTCTCTACAAAGAGGACAACTGATGCATTTACTATATCGTAAGTATTTATATCTGAAACACTTACAACTTTAACATCCTGTAAATTTCTGGATGACAAATATATATTTTTATTTTGTTCAGATAAAACTAAAAGTACTTTTTTATCAGCTACTCCTAAATTATTTCGTAGATCAACAATTTTTTTGGTTTTAGGAACTTCAAAATTAAAGTTTTCTAATACTTTAATATTGTTATCAATTGCTTTATAACTTAAAGCTGATTTACGAGCTAACTGTTTTACTTTTTTATTTAGCTTAAAAGAGTAATCTCTGGGTTTTGGGCCAAATACTCTTCCTCCACCTCTAAAAACAGGAGATTTTATACTCCCTGCTCGTGCAGTTCCAGTACCTTTTTGTCGTTTAATCTTTTTTGTACTACCGGCAATCTCATTTCTTTCTTTAGCTTTATGAGTACCCTGACGTTTGTTAGCCAAATATTGTTTTACATCCAAATAAATGACATGATCGTTTGGTTCGATTTTAAAAATCGAATCATTAAGGGTAACTTTTTTACCGGTATCTTCGCCTGTTATATTAACTATAGATAATTCCATTACTTTTGAATAATTAAATATGATCCATTTGCACCAGGAACTGATCCCTTAACAACTAATAAATTATTCTCTTTAATAACCTTCATAACTTTAAGGTTGATGAGCTTAACTTTTTTATTACCCGTTTGTCCGGCCATTCTCATTCCTTTAAATACTCTTGAAGGATATGATGAAGCACCTAACGAACCAGGAGCTCTGCCTCGATTGTGCTGGCCGTGTGTTTGTCCTCCAACACCTCGGAATCCATGTCGTTTAACAACACCCTGGAAACCTTTTCCTTTAGAAAATCCTGTTACGTCAACCCACATATCCTCGTTAAATATATCGATGTTAACATCTTCGCCTACTTTATAATCTTTAGCAAAGTTCTTAAACTCATGCAAAACTCTTTTAGGAGTTTGATTTGCTTTTTTAAAGTGGCCAATCATCGGTTTGGGCGTGTTTTTCTCTTTTTTTTCATCATAAGCCAGTTGGTAAGCATGATATCCGTCATTTTCAACGGTTTTTACCTGTGTTACCACACATGGCCCGGCCTCAATAACAGTGCATGGAATATTTTTTCCCTCGGCACTGAAGATGGAAGTCATTCCAATCTTTTTTCCAATTAATCCTGGCATCGCTTTCCTTTTTTTCTTTATTATACTTTAATTTCTACTTCAACTCCACTTGGTAATTCCAGCTTCATCAAAGCATCAATCGTTTTTGGTGTTGAACTGTAAATATCCAACAAACGTTTATAAGATGATAACTGAAATTGTTCTCTCGATTTTTTATTTACAAATGGAGAACGTAATACTGTAAAAACTCTTTTATGCGTAGGTAGTGGAATAGGGCCACTTACTACAGCTCCAGTAGATTTTACTGTTTTTACGATCTTTTCGGCAGATTTATCTACCAGGTTGTGATCGTAAGATTTTAATTTAATTCTAATCTTTTGGCTCATTCTTATCCAAATTAAACAAATTCGCTTTTTCCTTTTGTTTTCTCTACAATCTCTTTAGCTATTTCTTTGGGAACTTCTTCGTAATGAGAAAATTCCATAGATGAAGTAGCTCGTCCTGAACTAATTGTCCGTAGCACTGTTACATAGCCAAATTTTTCGGCTAATGGTACTTTAGCTTTTATTACTCTTGCTCCACCTCTATTTTCCATTCCTTCTACCTTACCTCTTCGTCTGTTAAAGTCGCTAATAATGTCTCCCATATATTCTTCGGGAGTAACAACTTCAGCAGCCATAATCGGTTCTAAAAGAACTGGTTTAGCTTTTGCACAAGCAGCTTTAAAAGCCATTTTTGCTGCAATTTCAAAAGATAATGCGTCTGAATCCACATCGTGATATGATCCATCAATCAATGTTACTTTCAGGCTATCAACAGGATAACCTGCCAATACACCATTATACATCGCCTCTTTAAAACCTTTTTGAATTGCAGGTATATATTCTTTAGGAATATTTCCACCTTTTATTTTATCAATAAATTGAAGTTCTTTAGCTTCATCATCAGCAGGGCCAATAATAACTTGAATATCGGCAAATTTACCTCTACCACCAGTTTGCTTTTTAAATACTTCGCGGTGTTCAACTTCTTTTGTAATTGCTTCTTTATAATTAACTTGTGGTGCTCCCTGGTTACATTCAACTTTAAATTCACGAACTAAACGATCGAGTAAAATTTCCAAATGTAATTCTCCCATTCCACTAATTACAGTCTGACCAGAATCTTCATCTACTTTTACAGTAAAAGTAGGATCTTCTTCGGCCAATTTCTGTAAGGCTAGATTTAATTTATCCAGGTCCTTTTGAGTTTTTGGTTCAACAGCAATTCCAATTACTGGTTCAGGAAACTCCATTGATTCCAATGCAATCTGATGTTTTTCATTGCAAAGGGTATCGCCGGTTCTTAAATCTTTAAACCCTACTGCAGCACAAATATCTCCAGCTTCAATAAAATCTTTTGGATTTTGTTTATTGGCATGCATTTGATATAAACGAGAAATTCTTTCGCGTTTTCCGGTTCTTACATTTAAAACATAGGAACCAGCATCAATTTTCCCTGAATATACTCTTAAAAAAGCCAATCTACCAACATAAGGGTCGGTAGCAATTTTAAATGCTAATGCAGCAAGTGGTTCATTAACATCTGGTTTACGTTCAACTTCCTGGTCGTTTTTAGGATTAATTCCTTTAATATTCCCAACATCAAGCGGGCTGGGTAAAAATGCAATAATAGAATCGAGTAATCGTTGAACGCCTTTATTTTTAAATGCTGATCCACAAAGCACCGGTGTAATTGTCATTTCAATAGTTGCTTTGCGAATAACAGCTAACATTTCATCTTTTGTAATAGAATCGGGATCTTCAAAAAATCTTTCCAATAAAGCATCATCGTGTTCAGCTACAGCTTCAATTAATTTACCTCTCCACTCTGATGCTTCTTCTTTTAACTCATCCGGAATTTCAACTAATTCGTAATTTGTTCCCAGTGTTTGATCATCATGCCAAACAACCGCCTTATTTTCGATAAGATCAATTACTCCTCTAAAGGACTCTTCTGAACCAATAGGTATTTGTAAAGGAACCGGATTTGACCCTAACTTTTCTTTAATTTGATTAACTACAGAAAAGAAATCTGCACCAGAACGGTCCATTTTATTTACAAAGGCCATTCTTGGAACATGATATTTATCGGCTTGTCTCCAAACGGTTTCCGATTGAGGTTCAACTCCACCAACAGCACAAAATACAGCAATAGCGCCATCGAGTACACGTAAAGATCTTTCTACCTCTACTGTAAAATCGACGTGTCCGGGGGTATCTATAATATTAATTTTATATTCCTGATCTTTATACTTCCAAAAAGCAGTAGTTGCAGCAGAAGTAATTGTAATCCCACGTTCTTGCTCCTGAACCATCCAGTCCATGGTAGCAGCTCCATCATGTACTTCGCCAATACGATGTGTAATACCAGTATAAAACAGAATACGTTCTGTTGTAGTGGTTTTCCCGGCGTCAATATGAGCCATGATTCCGATATTTCTGGTATTGTGCAAAGTCTTATTCATCTCTACTTTTATCTACCCCTTTTTACTTCTGTTTAAAATCTAAAATGAGCGAATGCTTTATTCGCATCGGCCATTCTATGTGTTTCTTCTTTACGTTTAAATGCTCCACCTTCTTCATTATAGGCAGCAATAATTTCCTGTGCTAATTTTTCAGCCATATTTCTACCGCTACGCTGACGAGCAAATTTTATCAGATTCCTGATACTAATAGCTGTCTTTCTTTTGGGAGAAACTTCCATAGGAACCTGAAAAGTAGCACCACCAATCCGCCTACTTTTAACCTCTACCATAGGCGTAATATTTTCTAATGCTTTTTTCCAAATCTCTAAAGCAGATTTTTCTTTATCTTTATTTTTTTCTGCAACGATATCCATTGCATCATAAAAAATATTCAACGCAATATTTTTTTTACCATCCATCATTAGATCGTTAACAAATCGGGTTACTAACGTATCGTTATATTTTGGATCCGGTAATATTATCCTCTGTTTTGGTTTTGACTTTCTCATTTCTTTCTAAACGGTTTGCGTTAGTTTATTTTTTTGGTCTTTTAGTTCCATATTTTGAACGTCGCTGGGTTCTACCTTCTACTCCGGAAGTATCAAGAGCACCACGAATAAGATGATAACGAACACCAGGTAAGTCTTTCACCCTACCTCCTCTAATTAGTACAATGGAGTGTTCTTGTAAATTATGGCCTTCTCCCGGGATATAAGCATTTACTTCTTTACCATTGGTTAACCTAACCCTGGCAACTTTTCGCATAGCAGAGTTTGGCTTCTTTGGTGTTGTAGTATATACTCGGGTACAAACACCTCTTCTTTGTGGACATGCATCCAAAGCAGGAGCCTTCTTCTTCTCTACAATTTGTTTTCTTCCTTTTCTTACTAACTGCTGTATTGTAGGCATATAGTTAATTATTTAAATTATTTTTTTTTACAAAATCGGTTCGCAAAGGTATTCTTTTTTTTTAAAAACCCACAAAATATTTAAATTTATTTCTTAATTTTTAAATGTTTCAGAAGATTTATTCATACTACTGAAACAAACCTCTTAAAATTTAAAATTCATTGATTTTGATTAATTTAACCACAAATTTCTTGTCGGAAAATGCCGCAAAATTAAAATCTTTTTTGATAAATTACAAATGATTTGAAATTAAATTATTTAGTCCGCCTTATTTAGAAAGATATTAAAGAGAAAATAAAAATAATCAATACCTATATAATATTATAATCCATCACTTGTGTGTTGATAAAATTTTACTATTTTTGAAGCCCGTTTATCTATCTTATAATAAATGTGTTGTTTTTAAAAAAGTTATAATAATTATTCATTAAATCTTAAAATACATATGAAAACTTATCAAACGGATAAAATAAGGAATATCGCTTTGATTGGAAATGCGGGTTCGGGTAAAACAACCCTGGCCGAAGCGATGCTCTTTGAAGGAGGAGTAATTGAAAGAAAAGGAAGTATTGATGGACAAAACACTGCTTCCGACTATAATGAAATTGAACATGAAAACCTAAATTCAGTATTTTCCACTGTTTTATATACCGAATTTAATGATCATAAAATTAATATAATCGATACTCCTGGTGCTGACGATTTTATTGGAGGAGTTATATCTTCATTTTATGCAGCAGACCAGGCAGTTATGTTAGTTAATGCTCAACATGGAGTTGAAGTTGGTACCGAGATTTTAAGCAGACATTGTGAAAAATATAATAAACCTTTAATATTTGTTTTAAACAAATTAGATCATGAAGGTGCAAACCATGAAAAAGCTATAGAGTCATTAAAAACTGCTTTTGGTAACAAAATGGTTGTCGTACAATATCCTGTTGCTACTGGCCCAGATTTTAATGCCATCATTGATGTTTTAACCATGAAGATGTACAAATTCAATGATAAGGGCGACAGAGAGATTCTTGATATTCCTGCTGACCAAAAAGATACTGCAGAAGAATTACATAATGCTTTAGTTGAATCAGCTGCTGAGAATGACGAGCAATTGATGGAACTGTTTTTTGAAAAAGAATCTCTGGATGAGGATGAAATGAGAAAGGGTATTTTAGCAGGCTTAATTAACAGAGGGATGTTTCCTTTATTTTGTGCCTCGGCAGAAAAAAATTATGGCATTAAAAGAATTTTAGAGTTTATAACGAATGTAGTGCCAGCGCCAAATATGATGCCTGCTGCTGAAACTACTGATGGCGAAAAAGTTGAATGCAAAGAAGATGGCCCTACAGGTTTGTTTATTTTTAAAACTGCCAATGAGTCGCATATTGGCGAAATCAATTATTTCAAAGTACTTTCCGGAAGTGTTGCCGAAGGAATGGATTTAACTAACAACAACACATCTACTAAAGAAAGATTTTCTCAATTGTATGCTGTGGCAGGGAAAAACAGAACTAAGGTAACTAAGCTTGTTGCTGGTGATATTGGTGCAGCAGTTAAACTAAAAAATACCAAAACAAATCATACTTTATCTGATCCTAAAAAATCAATTAAGTTTCCTGAAATTTCATTTCCCGAAGCTAAACACAGAACAGCAATAAAAGCCGTTAACGAGTCGGATGATGAAAAATTAGGCGAAGCCTTATCCCGTATACATGAAATTGACCCAACAGTAAAAGTTGAATATTCGAAAGAATTAAAACAAATTATACTTTACGGACAAGGTGAGTATCATTTAAATAATATGGTAAAATGGCATCTTGACAATATCTATAAAATTGAAACTGAATTTTATCCAACCAGAATACCATATCGTGAAACAATTACCAAAGTTGCAGAATCGAGCTACCGACACAAGAAGCAGTCGGGAGGTTCAGGCCAGTTTGGTGAAGTGCATATGGTTATAGAACCTTACAAAGAAGGTATGCCGGACCCTACCGTTTATAAAGTAAATGGAAAAGAGATAAAAGTATCGGTAAGAAATAAAGAAGAGCATGCTTTACCATGGGGTGGTAAATTAGTATATTATAACTGTATTGTTGGTGGTGCCATTGATGCTCGTTTCTTACCTGCAATTTTAAAAGGTATTATGGAGAAAATGGAAGAAGGGCCGCTAACTGGTTCTTATGCACGCGATATCAGGGTTGCTGTATATGATGGTAAAATGCACCCGGTTGATTCAAACGAAATTTCGTTTAAACTTGCCGGTAGAAATGCTTTTAAAGCAGCTTTTAAAAATGCTGGCCCTAAAATTATGGAACCTATTTATGATGTGGAGGTTCTTGTTCCATCCGACAGAATGGGTGATGTTATGAGTGATTTACAAGGCAGAAGAGCCATGATCGAAGGCATGAATAGTGATAAAGGGTTTGAAAAAATTAATGCAAAAGTTCCTTTAGCTGAGCTCAATAAATATTCTACTGCATTAAGCTCATTAACCGGAGGTAGAGCAACCTATACCATGAAATTTGCAAAATATGAGCAGGTTCCAATGGATGTTCAGGAAAAATTAATGAAAGCTTTCGAAGAGCAGGAAGAAGAAGAATAGAGATAATTAATTCTTTATATAAATAAAGAGGGTGTCTAAAAAGTCAAAAATTATCGTCATTCCGAGGAGAAACGACGAAGGAATCTGTTGATTATCAATTCAAAAAGATTAACTTCGTTGAGCTTGCACTTCGTGCTGCGGTTCCTTCACTTCGTTCGGAATGTCTTTTTCAAACCTTTTTGGACACCCTCTTTTTTTATACCTATATATTTATTATAGATCATTTTATCTAAACAACCGGACGATACCAAAAAAATTTCCACCTGAGTTTTGTCCGTCTTCAATAGCATCAGTAACACCAATATAATTCAAGTTTTTGTTGTTATACTCTTTCGTATCCCAACCCAAAACTTCAACCACAAAAAAATAATTTCCTTCGGGGGCTTCACGGTTACTATTCTTAACGGTGCCATCCCAGCCAGCCCAATCCCGGGCATCACCTTCAAATTGATGGACAACCTGCCCTACTCTGTTAAATATTGTTATTTTAAAATTTCGAATCGACTTAAAATCGGTTAATTGATATACATCATTAATATTATCATTATTGGGAGTAAATACATTTGGAAATTCAATGGATGTTGGTTCAATAAAGATATCTAATGACATTGAATCAATACAGCCATAACTACTTTCACTTTTTAACCATGAAGTATATGTTTTCCCCGAATCGGGAGCACTATAATAATAGGTATGTTCCGGTTGTAAAGAAAGATCAGTGGTAATAATGGTATCTTTATCATTATCAATTAAGGTATCCCCAAAAAAGTAAGTGTACCTGTATCCATTTTCTGATAAATTTTCAAATCGGATTTTTAGTGGGGCTGATCCGGAAATCGATTCTTCACTGGTTTCTAAAACCAATCCATCATCATCAATCGAAGAAATATTAAATTTGGCTTTGGTAGCTACAGCAGTATAGTCAACAAAATCTTCTGCCTGGCAGCCAAAACGATCCGTTATGGTTACATAAAAAGTGGTGTTCTCTGTGGGCAAAATAGCTGTGCTTGTATAGGAGTAATTATAATTGCGCAAACTTTCCAGCTCAGGCTCCGAGCTCCAGTTATATAGCTCTTTCCCATTCTCTAAAAGGTAAGCTGTTCCATCAATTGTATCATAAAAATAAAAATCGGTTTCAAAATTGGTTGGTGCATTTAATTCAAGCAAATCGCAAGCCAAAGGATTTAAAACCTGTATATCAATAGACAAATAGGTATTGTTATATATCCAGACAATATATTCTTGCGTGGTATCTTCTTTTGTCAGCCTTGCTTTATATCCTCCAGATGCCAGGTTTTGAACGGTTGAGCTCACCGAATCAGAAGTAATTGTTATATTTTCATTAATGGGAATATTAAATACTGTATCTTCCTCATTGTATTTAAACCACTCAAAAGCATACCCTCCAATACCGGAAGAATCGGTTGCCGTTAGCATGCCTCCATTATCATCATCCGTACAAAAAACAAAAATTTTAATATTTTCATCAAAGGTTGTAGCTTCTGAAAAATCAGCATTCGATGATATTTGCGAAAAGGCTGATGACCCACAAATAATAAGTAAACATGTGAAAAGAAAAATAAATAATCTATACATATAATATATATACCTTATAAAAACTACAATAATAACAATTATCTGTTAATAAAATTGTATGATTTAAAATGTTTTTTTGGATTGTACAACTTACTTTTAATTAAGTTTCTTGCATGATAGCAAAGGGAAATCATTTTGTGAAAAAATAGTTTATATAAGTTTTGTTTAGCCATAATTATGCCCTTATTTTTACAGCTTGTAAATTTTCATCTCAAAAAAAATAAATAATGATTTATAATTACTTAGATGATTTAAATGATGCACAGAAAAATGCGGTAACCAATTATAAAGGCCCGTCATTAGTAATTGCCGGAGCAGGGTCGGGAAAAACACGGGTATTAACCTACCGGATAACGCATTTGCTGGCACAGGGAATTCCTGCCTATCAAATTTTAGCATTAACATTTACCAATAAGGCTGCTGCAGAGATGAAAAACAGAATTGCCACAATGATTGGAAAAGATGTAGCCAGAAATCTTTGGATGGGAACTTTTCACTCCATCTTTGCAAGAATTCTTAGAACCGAAGCCGAAAAATTAGGATATACATCTAATTATGCCATATATGATACCATTGATTCGAAAAACCTGGTAAAAAAAATAATTAAAGAATTAGGATTAGATGACAAAACTTACAAACCAGCTCAAGTTTATGGGCGCATATCCAGCGCAAAAAATAATCTGATTACAGCAAAAGAATACAACAGTAACCAACAAATCCTTATCCAGGATCAAAAAAACAAACGTCCGCGAATGGGTGAAATTTTTATGATCTACAGCAACAGATGTAAGAAGGCTGATGCAATGGATTTTGATGATTTGTTGTTAAATACCAATATCCTTTTCAGGGATTTTCCTGATATCCTGGAAAAATACCAACATAAGTTTAAATATATACTGGTAGATGAATATCAGGATACCAATTTTGCACAATATTTAATCATTAAAAAACTGGCTGAAAAAACGAAGAATGTCTGTGTGGTTGGTGACGATGCCCAAAGTATTTATTCTTTTAGAGGAGCAAAAATTGAAAATATTCTAAATTTTAAAAATGATTATCCCGAATATAATTTATATAAACTGGAACAAAATTACCGCTCAACAAAAATAATTGTTGATGCTGCAAATAGCCTCATTAAAAAAAACAAAGAGCAAATTCCCAAAAAAGTTTATTCTAAAAATGATACCGGAGATAAGATAAAAGTAATTGAGGCCGACACAGATAAAGACGAGGCCTATAAAATTGCAAGAATTATTGAAGATACTATCGCAGAACGTAATTATGAATATAAAGATTTTGCCATTCTTTATCGGACAAATGCTCAATCGAGAAGCTTTGAGGAAGCATTCCGAAAATTTAATATTCCTTACAAGGTATATGGAAGTATCTCGTTTTACCAGCGTAAAGAGATAAAAGACCTGTTGGCTTATTTTCGCCTGGCGGTTAACAAAAAAGATGATGAAGCTTTATTACGCATTATCAATTATCCAACCCGTGGAATCGGACAAACCACAATCACTAAAATAGACTCTTTTGCTAAACAAAATGGGTTGAATCTTTGGGATGTATTGCTGAATATCGAAAAAGTACAATCAGGGCTAAACGCGGGAACAAAAAATAAGCTAATACAGTTCAAAACCTTAATCAACAACTTCTCGGAAAACATAAAAAGTTACGATGCTTTCGATGCTGCCACAGAAATAGCCAATGAATCGGGCATTATGAAAGAGTTCAAAAATCCACAATCGCATGAGGAACAAACCCGGCTGGAGAACCTCGAGGAACTATTAAACGGTATCAAAGAATATGTTGATAATAACGATGACCCGGATTTTTTCCCATCCCTGGATAAATTTATGGAGAATGTTGCCTTATTAACCAACCAGGATAATGAGAAAGAAGAAGATTTTAATAAGGTTACGATAATGACGATTCATTCGGCGAAAGGGCTTGAATTTAAACAGGTTTTTTTAGTTGGGTTAGAAGAAGACTTATTCCCCTCCCCCATGTCATCGGGAACACAAAAAGAGCTTGAAGAAGAACGCAGGTTGTTTTATGTAGCGTTAACCAGAGCTGAAGAATCAGCTATAATATCTTTTGCCCACGAAAGATATAAATGGGGAACGCCTACCTTTTGCCGCCCCAGCAGGTTTATCAAAGAGATAGACGAAAAATACCTGGAACTTCCGGAATCGTTTTTTGAGGTCCCACAAACATCCTTTACTGATGGAGATGATATATTTGAAAATTCATCCAAACCACAATTTGAAAAAAGAAAACCCGGAATAAATGCGACAATACCTCAAGCCCGTAAAAAATTATTAAAAATAAGCGAGGCCGGGAAAAAAGCTGCTGAACAAATAGCCAATAATTTTACTCCTGACAGCCCTGACTTAATAAATGAGGGAATGATTGTCCGCCATAGTAAGTTCGGTTTAGGAGAAGTTATTAAAATTGAAGGAAAAGAACCCAACAAAAAAGCAAAGGTGCTGTTTGAGGTAGTTGGAGAAAAACAACTTTTATTAAAATTTGCTAAACTAAAAATCATTGAATCATAAAATAATACTTCTCCTTATACCTTTATCAAACAATATTTAAGGAGTAATATAGCAGTCAATGGTTTTACTATTAATCAAAATCACAAAAGAATAAAATCCTTAAATCTTTGAATGCTAAATCAAAATAGATTATTTTTGCAAAAAATAAATTCAGTTATGGAATATAATACAAGCAGAAAGAAGATGGTTTTACCCGAATATGGAAGGAATATCCAAAAAATGATTGAGCTCACTATAGAAGAGCCCGACAAAGAAAAAAGGAATAAAATGGCGCAAGCAATTATAAATATCATGGGCAATATGAATCCTCATTTACGAGATATTGCCGATTTTAAACACAAACTATGGGACCATTTGGCGATTATTTCAGATTTTCAACTCGATATTGACTCACCCTATGAAACCCCGAAAATAGAAACTTTAAAAGAAAAACCAGAAAAAGTACCATACAACAATAAAGGTGCTAGATTTAAGCATTATGGTAAAACCATTGAAAAGATGATTGACTATGCAATAAATATGGAAGAAGGAGAAATGAAAGATATCCTGTCACAACTTATTGCTAATCATATGAAAAAAAGCTACTTAACATGGAACAAAGAGGCTGTTTCCGACGAGCATATTTTTTCAGATTTAAAAGAACTTTCCAATGGAAAAATTGACCTTAGTGCAAACAATACAACATTAACAGAAACTAAAGATATTTTAGCCAAAAACAAACGACGCCGCAGTCAACGAAAAAAATAAATTATCTTCCCAAATAAGCATTAATATATGAGTTCATTTGTTATTCAAGGAGGGAAAAAATTAAAAGGTGATATTACTCCACAGGGAGCAAAAAACGAAGCTTTGCAAATCATTAGTGCTGTACTTTTAACACCTGAAAAAGTTACTATTCATAACATCCCTAATATTAGGGATGTAAATAAACTCATCGATTTAATCGAGTCAATTGGTGTTAAAGTAGAAAAGCTAAGTGAATCTTCTTATACCTTTACTGCTAAAGAAATTGATTTCAACTATCTGCAAACCGAAGAATATAGAGAAAAATCGATTTCGCTGCGTGGTTCAATTATGATGATTGGCCCTCTTCTTGCACGCTTTGGCAAAGGATATATACCAAAGCCCGGAGGAGATAAAATAGGCCGCCGAAGAGTGGATACACACTTTATTGGATTTGAGAAACTAGGAGCCAAATTTGAATTTAGCCACAAAGACAACTCGTATAAAGTAAAAGGGAAAAATTTGCATGGAGCTAGAATGCTGCTCGAGGAAGCTTCCGTTACCGGAACAGCTAATATTATTATGACTGCCGTTTTGGGCAAAGGACAAACAGTAATTTATAATGCGGCATGCGAACCTTACATTCAACAGCTATGCAAAATGTTGGTAAGCATGGGAGCAAAAATATCGGGAATAGGGTCCAACTTACTTACGATCGATGGAGTAAAAGAATTAAAAGGGTGCGAGCATACTATTTTGCCCGATATGATTGAAATAGGCAGTTTTATCGGGTTAGCTGTAATGACCGGTTCAGAAATAACCATTAAAAATGTTTCGTTCGAAAACCTGGGAATTATACCTACGGCTTTTCGAAGGTTAGGAATCCAGCTTGAAAAATCAAATGATGACATTTATATTCCCGAACATCGCCACTATCAAATAGAAACATTTATTGATGGCTCCATAATGACCATTGCCGATGCACCCTGGCCAGGATTAACACCCGACCTGTTAAGTGTACTTCTGGTTACAGCTACTCAAGCAAAAGGCAGTGTTTTAATACACCAAAAAATGTTCGAAAGCCGTCTGTTTTTTGTTGATAAATTAATTGATATGGGCGCACAAATTATTCTTTGCGATCCTCACCGTGCAACAGTTATCGGCCTTGACAATAAAATCCAACTACGAGCAACCGATATGACATCGCCGGATATTCGTGCCGGTGTTGCTCTATTAATTGCTGCTATGTCAGCCGATGGAGTTAGCACTATCCATAATATTGAGCAAATTGATAGAGGTTATCAAAATATCGACACTCGGTTAAACGCACTAGGTGCTGATATTAAAAGGATTGATTAATTTTTTTGCTCGATAGTAAACATAATCATTTGCCAATATTTCATTTGAATCTTTCTTGCATGTGTCAAATTGGCGCAAAACATTCTTTTGGCAAAATGTTTGTTACCAAAATATAAATCTGAAATAAAGTATAAAATATACAGCGATGGGAAAAAAAACAAAAAAAGAAAACAAGGAGAACGAAAAAGATATGCAACAAGCTCAACAAGAAATAAAATCAGAACAAAAAAGAAAAACAAAATCGGAAAAAAGCACTAAAAAAGAGCAAAAGGAGAAAGTTGAAGATAAGGTTGAGCAAGAGCAGCAAGAGCAGCAAGATAAAAAAGTTGAAACTGAAAAAAAAGAATCATCTAAAAAAGGAAAATCAGATAAAGAAAAGATAGAAGAACTAAATGATAAATATCTACGTCTGGCTGCTGAATATGATAATTATCGGCGAAGAACATTAAAAGAAAAGATGGAGTTAGCCAAATCGGCTGGTGAGGATATCTTAGTTAATATTCTTCCGGTAATGGATGATTTTGAACGAGGACTGGCATCTATAGATAAGGCCAAAGAAGTAGATGCTATTAAAGAGGGAGTGTTATTAATATACAACAAGTTTAAAGAGTTTTTAAAACAACACGGGGTAAAAGAAATAGAAGCCAAAGAGAAAGAATTTGATACCGATCTGCACGAAGCAGTAACCAAAATGCCGGCCCCAAGCGAAGAGCTTAAAGGGAAAGTTGTTGATGTAATTGAAAAAGG
The DNA here is from genome assembly GCA_034189025.1 of Bacteroidota bacterium. GTDB lineage: Bacteria > Bacteroidota > Bacteroidia > Bacteroidales > UBA12077 > UBA12077. The sequence goes on along the minus strand of JAXHVS010000002.1, from coordinate 26,640 downwards.
GTATCTGTTAAATGAAAAAGTTATCCGGTACGCCAAAGTGGTAATAGGAGAATAAAAAATTTTGAAAAAAGAAGATATGTCTACAAAACGAGATTATTACGAAATTTTAGGGATTTCTAAGAGTGCAAGTCAGGATGAGATAAAAAAAGCATACCGAAAACAAGCGTTAAAATATCACCCCGATAAAAATCCAGGAGATAAAGAAGCAGAAAACAAATTTAAAGAAGCTGCAGAAGCTTATGAAGTATTAAGAGACCCTGATAAACGTAGCCGATATGACCGTTTTGGACATGCAGGTGTTGGAGGAGCTGCCGGTAACGGGTTTGGTGGTGGCGGAATGACCATGGAAGATATTTTCGAAAATTTTGGCGACATTTTTGGTAGCGCTTTTGGCGGCTCATTTGGTGGTTTTAGCGGATTTGGTGGTTTTGGTGGATCACGGCAACGCTCTAGAAGAGTAAACAAAGGATCTAATTTAAGAGTAAAAGTTACCCTCTCGCTAAAAGATATCGCCCATGGAGTTACTAAAAAATTAAAAGTAAACAAATATGTAACTTGTGATGCTTGTAACGGAACGGGAGCAAAAGATGCATCATCATACAGTACTTGTTCTACTTGTAGAGGTACCGGACAGGTAACAAAGGTATCAAATACCTTTTTAGGACAGATGCAAACTACATCTACGTGCCATGTTTGTGGTGGTGAAGGTAAAGTAATCACCAACAAATGCACAAAATGTCATGGCGAAGGAATTGTGAAAGGTACCGAAGTTATTTCGATTGATATTCCTACAGGAGTTGGTGAAGGAATGCAACTTAATGTTAGTGGCAAAGGAAATGCAGCAAGACGAGGTGGGGTTAATGGCGATCTGATTGTCCTTATTCAAGAAGAAAAACATCCCGCATTAGTTCGAGACGGCCATGATTTAATCTATGGGCTATATTTAAACTTTGCCCAGGCTTCGCTCGGCGACACAGTTCAAGTACCAACCGTTGACGGGAAAGTAAAAATAAAAATTGAACCAGGAACTCAGCCTGGAAAAATTTTACGTTTAAGAGGAAAAGGATTACCCGAAATAAATGGTTATGGAAAAGGCGATTTACTAGTAAATATCAATGTGTGGATACCCAAAGAGCTTTCTAAAGATGAACAAAAAATTGTCGAACAATTGGGAAACTCAGAAAACTTTAAACCAAATCCAAATGCCAACGACAAAACTTTTTTCGAAAAGATGAAAAATATCTTTGAATAAAAACAAGGTTCCAATATAACTAGAAAACCCTGTCATAACAACTCATGACAGGGTTTTTTACTTTCATAAATTAATTTATATATACTAAATAGAATGTAAATTTTGTCGAAACCTTGACTTCTCCTATTTTTTATTGTATATTATATCGTTCTGAAAAACTTTATATTATGAAAACATTATTCGTTTTAATGATTTTTATGGCCGGTTATTTTTCAATGGATGATGTTTTAGCTCAGCAAAATTTAAAAGATTCATCCAGCGTAGAAATAAATTCTGAAGACAGTACTGAGTATGAACTATTGGTACTGGATGCAGGTTTTGAAAATTACCTCCTTACAGTTCCTCATCCTAAAAATTTTTATTCGAACGAATATTACAAGAATTGGAATATCCAATATTGTAATGAGTGGAACAGAAGACATCAAAATCCTTTTAGATACGGAGATTTCTATGAAACACAAATCAACTATGAACCATCGGTTGATTATGGTATTGACCTAAACTACAAACTCTATTATTATTTCCAGTATATCGAAGATAAATATGGTATTGTATTGATTAGAAGGAAAGGGAAGTAAAGGGGGTTCATTCTTTTTTACCGCTAAGGCACGAAGACCCTAAAACGCATAACTCACATTATAATCTTTGTGATAATCAAGACAAAGCAGTGCATTCAATTAATTGAACCTAGGTTCTATTTCCAGGGCAAATATTTTATTCAACAACCCAACGCAACAACTTCATCTTAAATTCAGAATAAGGCCTGTATTTTAAAAATGGCTCAAACCACAGCCCTTTATACAAAACACTTTTATGATGACTAAAAGCATCAAATCCGGCTTTCCCATGATAATCACCCATTCCGCTATATCCAACTCCACCAAAAGGTAGCTTCGGATTAGAAAGGTGCATAATGGTATCGTTTACACAACCCCCACCAAACGAAATTTCATTGATTATTTTCTTTCTAATTTTTGTTTTGTTTGTAAAAATATAAAGAGACAAAGGTTTGTAGAGGCTTCTCACCTGGACAATAGCTTTATCAAGATCATTAAATTCAATGACCGGAAGAATGGGCCCGAAAATCTCATCTTCCATCACTTTATCATCAAAGGTAACATTGTGAAGAATGGTAGGGCTGATAAATAAATTTTCTTCATCCATCTCGCCACCATAATATATTTTTTCTTTATCGATTAACCAGGATAATCTTTCAAAATTGGGTTTATTAATGATGCGGACATAAGCTTCGCTTCCTTTAGGATTCTCTCCCTGAATTTTAATAATTTGATTTTTAAGTTCGTTCAAAAATTTATTCTTAATATCTGTATGAACAAGCAAATAATCGGGTGCTACACATGTTTGCCCGGCATTTAAAAATTTACCCCAGGCAATTCGTTTAGCAGCCATTTTCAAGTTGGTGTCCGGAAAAACAAATGTTGGGCTTTTTCCACCTAACTCGAGGGTAACAGGTGTTAGATTTTTAGCTGCAGCTTGATAAACAATTTTCCCTACCCGTGTACTCCCGGTAAAAAATATTTTATCAAACTTTTGCTCCAGCAACTCTGTTGTTTCGGGTACTCCGCCATCTTTAACATATAAAAATTCAGCATTGAAATTATCATTAAAAATTTTTGCCATAATAGCCGAAGTATTGGGAGCCAGTTCGCTGGGCTTAATAATTACCGTATTCCCGGCAGCAATAGCCGAAACTGCAGGAAGCAGAGCCAACTGATAGGGATAATTCCAGGCTCCGATAACCAGCGTATTTCCGTATGGTTCAGGGATAATGCGGCTTTTTCCCGGCAGATTGGCAAGATTGGTAGAAACCCGCTTGGATCTGCTCCATCTTCTTACTTTTTTAATAGCCATATTTATTTCGTGATAAAGAATAGAAAGCTCTGTTTCGTAAGTCTCAAAATCCGATTTACCAAAATCTTTATCAATTGCCTCGTATAGTAATGATTCATTCTCTTTTAAAACCGCTTTAAACTTTTTTAATTGTTCCTTCCTGAAACTAATTGGCTTTGTTTGATGGGAAAGAAAAAAATCCTGCTGTAATTTGAATATTTCTGATATTTTCATCGCTAACTATTTTTAATGCTCTTTCAATATTATCATAATATCTTAAGTATTTATTCTTTGTTAATTAAAATAATCAGTACTAAAGCAACTTTTTCCCGAATTTAAACATCATAAAAGTATAAAACAATTTTTTTAAATGATGAAACCCGAAAAATTTATCGGTATCATTCTTTTAGCCACATTATTAAGTTGCCGGACGGAACAAAAAACCGAGCAAAAATTTGGTGAAGTTATTTTCGATTCCAATCAATATATTTTGAACAGTACTTTCGCTGTTGATGTTTATATAAACGGCACAAAGATAGACCCTCGCCCAAAACAAACATTTAAAGATCATCAGAAGGCCATCTCGTTGGAAAATTACCGCAAAAAAATGGAAGTAGGCGTTCACGATTATGAAGTAAAAATTTACACATTTAACGGAGAACCCGGAAAAACAATTACCGGAAAATTTATTGTCAAGGAAAATCAAACCAGCGAAGTTTTTATCGATTTCAAAGAGTATAGCAGCTGGTTTTAACTGTTTTATAAAAATTCCATTTTTATTCTGTCTGATTCATATTTATCCTTAAATTTATCCTATAAAAAATGGAACGATGAAAATTCCCATTTACCAGGTAGATGCATTTACCCACGAAGTTTTTGGTGGGAACCCAGCCGCCGTTTGTCCGCTTACCGAATGGCTTGATAAAGATACCATGCAAAAAATTGCCATGGAAAACAATCTTTCTGAAACGGCTTTTTTTGTTCCAAAGGATAATCTTTTTGAAATTAGGTGGTTTACGCCAAAAGTTGAAATTAACCTGGCCGGGCATCCCACTTTAGCTGCGGCTTGGGTTATTTATAACGAATTAAAATACAAGAAACCTGTTATCCGGTTTAAGTCTTCACTTAGCGGTGAACTGACTATTGAAAAAGATCAAGGCCTGCTGATTATGGATTTCCCATCGAATGAAGGAAAGGCTATTCCTGCACCCGATTATTTAATAGATGGTTTAGGGGCAGAACCTGTTGGAGTAATCCAATCAAGAGATCTTTTGGCAATATTTAAGAACCAGCAGGAAATTGAAAAAATTAAGCCCAACTTCGGGATATTGGAAAAGGTTGAAACATTTGGTATTATCATCTCTGCTAAAGGAGATAATTGCGATTTTGTATCGCGATTTTTTGCTCCGCGTGCTGGTATTAACGAAGACCCTGTTACGGGCTCTGCTCATACCACGCTTATACCTTACTGGGCAAAGAAACTCAAAAAAAATAAACTGGAGGCCATTCAGATTTCAGAAAGAAAAGGATACTTAACTTGTGAACATCTTGGCGAAAGAGTTAAAATTGCCGGGACTGCCAAACTTTTTATGAAAGGTGAAATTTTTATTTAAATAATTTGCATTAAATTAGAACCTAAAAGGGCATAAACAGGTATAAAATTTATAAACAATTTATTTAAAAAAAGTCAAAATAATATAAATCAATAGATTATAAATATTTTAAAAAATAGCAGCCTTTCATTAGGTTTGATTTTTTTTTTTTGAATATATTTCGGACGTAAAACTTTTAAAAATCAATAGTCAAGTGGCAAAGAAAAGAATTGTTATAGATTACGAAAAACTTCCTTTAGAAACCATCAACAGCATCAAAGTAGAATATCCTGATGGTTATGAAGATAACCTAATTACCTTTACCAATAAGGAAGGCAAATATGTTTCGGCCTTACCCTTTGAAACAGAAGATATTTATTATTTGGTAAGAATGACAGAGCGTGAAGCACGTCAGATCATTAAGGAAGATGATGATTACAACGATGATGGAAAACTAAGAGACGACTTTTCTGACGATTTAAAAGATGTAGACGAAGACGAAGACAAAGAAGAATACTTAAATGACAATTTCGATGAAGCGTCCAACATTAAAGATGAGGGTTATGACGAAGATTAATAACCCTTCTTCTTTATAAATAAATCAACCATTAGATACTTCAACAGTTTATTATTTTTAGATAAACTTGCAAATAGTAAACGTTTTCTTACTCACTATATTTTTTATTTTGTTTCTTCAATTATACTGTTATAAAACATTAAGTTACATGTTTTATGTCATTGTATATAAACAATATAACATGCATCTTTACATAATCAAACTAAAATAAAAAGGAGGATTAATTATGAGTAAATATGCAGATCAAGCAAAAGCAGTTTTTGATTTTATAGGAACATTATCTAAAGAAAACCCAGGAATAGCCGAAGGTTTTGCTAAAATGCACCATGCTACAGGCGAAGATAAAGCATTAAGTGCAAAGCATAAAGAATTAATTGCTTTAGGAATTGCTATTTCTATCCGATGCGAAGGATGTATTGCATGCCACGTACAGGATGCACTAAAAGCAGGAGCAACACAGGAAGAGATTGTTGAAACTATTGGTGTTGCTGTAGTTATGGGCGGTGGGCCTTCCATTGTTTATGGAGACAAAGCCTATAAAGCAATGAAAGAAATGATGTAAAAAATATTCGATGAGTAAAATTTATGGAGGCTGTCCAAATTTGGACAGCCTTTTTCTTTAAAAAATACTCAGCTTTAATTATATGCCCCTTTAAGGTATGCTTTAGTCATCTCATGTTGTGGGTGTTCAAAAATCTGTTTTGCCGGGCCGTGTTCTATGACTTCACCCAAATACATAAAAATAACATAATCGGCTATTCGCCTGGCTTGCCGAAGAATATGGGTAACAACAACAATGGTATATCGTTGTTTGAGTTTCAAGAACATCTCTTCAATATCCTTACTTGAAACAGGATCTAGCGCCGAGGTGGGCTCGTCGGCAAGAATAATTTCAGGGTCAACAGCCAACCCCCTGGCCAAGCACAACCTTTGTTGTTGCCCAATAGATAATGCCGAGGCAGGATCTTTTAACCGGTCTTTTACCTCCTCCCACAAGCTAACCTGTCGTAAATAATTTTCCACCCGTCTAATCAAAAATTTCTTTTTACGTCGTCCGCTTATTTTCAATCCGTAGGTTATATTGTCATAAATACTCATGGGCAAAGGATAAGGACTTTGGGACAGTAAACCCATTTTTTTCCGTAATTGAGTTATCTCTGTTTTAGGATGTAAGATATCCTCATTCCCATTAAAGATATGGCCTGTTATTTTCACATCAGGATTTAAGTCGGTAAGCCTGTTAAGGCTTTTTAACAACGTAGTTTTTCCGCATCCCGAAGGGCCAAGTATTACCGTTAATTGATTTTCTGGAATAACAAGATTTATATCTTTTAAGATATGCTCTTTCCCTATGTAAAGATTTAAGTGATCGACTTTTATTTTGGCTCCATTTATCATGATGTTAAAATTTTATTTAATCTTTTTCTGTTTAAACTTATTCGAAACAATTCTGGAAGAAACGCTAATGATCAATATTATTATTGTAAGAACTACAGCTGAAGCATATGCTCTGTTTTGAACTTCTGGGATTGGAGAACTTAGCTGAAAAAAAATGGATAAGGGTAATGTTGCTGCGGGTTGATTTAATGCATTAGGGATATAATCGGTATAACCTGCAGTGAATAAAACGGCAGCTGCATCTCCAATAGCACGCCCAAAAGCGAGTAGTACAGCGGTCACTATACCTGGTATACTTTGCCGGCATACTACCTTATAAGCGGTTTCGGAGTGTGTAGAGCCAAGGGATAAGGCCGACTCAAGCAATCCTTTAGGCACTGTTTTCATTACTTCATCCATCGACCTCACCATAATGGGAATAATAAATAAGGTTACTGTAATTATTCCGGCTAATAATGAAGTACGCATTCCAAAATAGATCATTACAGTAAAACCAAATGCTCCATAAACAATAGATGGGACACCCCATAATAAATCAAGCAAAAAACGAATAAAATTTACCAGTTTACTATTTTTTGCTTTATGAATATTGATATACAAAGCTAAAGGCAGACTAATAATGAGCCCCAGAATGGTTGATCCCGTAGCAAGGTATAATGATCCAACAATTGCATTTAAAATACCTCCTTCTTTTCCAAAATAAAAACCCCCTTTTGGAGTTTGAGTTATCATTTCCCAACTTAATGAAGGCAATCCTTTATACAATATACTTACAATTATTAATAATAAGGCAGAAGCTATAATTGAAGTAGAAAATATCATAAGAAAACGATTAAATACTTCTTCTGTTTTTTGCAACACTTTTCTGTTCATTTAAATTCTTTTTTCTGAATATATTATTAAATACCTTGATCCAATATTGAAAACTGTAACCACAACAAATAATATTAAAGCAGCAAACATTAAGGCAGAGTCGTACATAGGAATTGATAACATTTCTCCATAGTTGTTGGCAATAAGAGATGGTAAAGGATATCCAGGTTGAAAAACCCCTTTGGGTATTTTTACCACATTCCCCACAACCATTAAAACAGCAATAGTTTCACCAAAAGCTCTGGAGACACCTAATCCAAAAGCAGAAACAATTCCCGGAAAAGCTTTTTTAAGGATAACTTTTTTAATGGTTTCCCATTTTGTAGCACCTAATGATAAAGACGCCTCTTTAAGTTCTTGAGGAACTGTATTAATCACTTCAATTAGAATATTTAGAATAAAAGGAATAATCATGATAGATAGAACAATCGATCCGGTTAAAACAGTATACCCCGAATTGGGATGTCCTAATGATGCACCTATCTTAGAAATTAAAGGAACAACTAAAATAATCCCCCACACACCATAAATCACCGAAGGGATTCCTGCCAAAATATCAATAACAGGGTGCATAATTTTTAGCATCCATCTTTGAGCATAATGGGTTAAATGAATTGCAGAAAGCAAGCAGATAGGCCCACAAATTAGAATAGATAAAACAGTAACCCAAAGTGAACTTATAATAAAAGGAAGAAAACCAAATTCTCCTTTCATTGGGTGCCATTGGCTTGAAAAAAGTAATTGTAGCAGTGATTCTTCTTTAATTATTAAATTGGACTTAAAAAATAATCCAATTCCTAAAAGAAAAGGCAACAATAAAACAATAACAAATGAAATAAACATCCACGAAGAATGAAGTTTATCTTTTAGGATTCGTCCAACTTTAAAGAAACGAATAGATTTTATAGGCATTATTCTAAAATTCATTTATTATTAATTAAGGCTTTCGAATCCCTTTTTTAATTTCATATCAGATAATTTTACATATCCAGCTTCCTGAACATATTCCTGTCCGTCGGTAACTATCCATCGAAGAAATTCTTTAACAACTTTTCTTGTGGGCTCTCCTTTTGATACAAAATATAAATCGCGTGCAGGAGGAGATGGGTATTTTCCTGTTTGTATTGCAATATTTATATCATCTAATTTGTTATAAAATTTTTCTTCAGGGTCTATTTTGCCATTCTCATTCAGGTCAATGGGTATGACTTCCAGGCCGGAGTGTTTTTTCCGGGTATTAATATCATAAATATAAATTACATTATTATATCCAATTCCTTGAACATCATTTTTAACAGCATCAGCCATTCCAGGGTCTCCATAAATACCTGTTCCAATAAGGTCTTCCTGATTTTTTCCAAAATATTCAGCCCACATTTGAGCTGCCCCACAGGCATCTGATCTGGTATAAACATTCATCAACAAATCTTTTCCATCGATACCATTAGCCCATTTACTCCAGTTACGTATCTTGTTGTGAATAAAAATATCTTCAAAATCTTGCCGGGTAAATCCTTGTTTATGAATATTATCTGCGAAAGGTAATTGAGCATTCATAGTAGGAAGAACAGCATCCTGGGTAACAGCAATCCACCATACCCCTTTTGCTTTTTCTACCTCAGTAATACTTCGTGAGAACATTCCCAAATCAACCATCCCGGATAAGGCATCCGTCATTCCTTTTCCAGCTCCTCCGGCAGAAATATCAATCCGTACATCGGGATGAATTTTCTGAAATTCCTCTGCCCAACGTGCAGTAATTGGATAAAGGGCAAAAGCACCTGAAATAGTAATCGTTCCTGAAAGTGTTTGTTCTTTATTTGTTACATTTTTTTGTTCAGCCTTATTACGGTTGTTTTTACAAGAAAGAAAAGTACCGATTAAAATACTAATTATTACAAGCATTAAAGTTTTTGTGTTTCTCATAATGGTAGAAGTTTTAAGATTAGATAGAGCAAATGTAGAATCGATAATTATAATCGAAAACAGCACAAAAACTTAAATTGAATAGCGTAAAATACGAATTATGGATAAGTATAAATACTTATAAAACAACGAAACAATTATTTATTTTCAGAAGCAACAGGAAGAGTAAAATAAAACACCGTTCCTTTATCAGGCACACTCTCTGCCCATATTTCCCCTCCATTTATTTCAACAAACTCTTTACATAAAATAAGGCCTAATCCAGAGCCGTTTTCGTTATTCGTTCCGTATGTTGTATAAAAATTTTTAGAATTAAAAATTTGTTTGCCTGTAGTATTATCAAAACCTAAACCTGTATCGATAACGGCTACCTTGTAATATTTCTTTTCGTTATAAATCCGCACGAAAATTTTTCCTCCTGTAGAGGTAAATTTTAATGCATTGGAAATAATATTCCGTATAACGCTCATAATCATATTAACATCCACATATACATCATAATCTGATTCTAACTCAGCCTTTAATAAAATATTTTTATGATCGGCTATGGTTTTAAATAGTTGCAAATTTTTATGGATAACCGTATTTAATCGTACTTTTTCAGGATTATAATTAATCTCTCCACGTTGACTTTTAGCCCAAAGAAATAAATTTTCCAATAAATCACTTACCGATTGGATGGATTTAAAAAACACATTAAAAACATCTTTAAGATTATTATTATTAACAATTTCTTCATCATCAAGCAACATTTCAATAAGAGAACGGAGATTCCCAATAGGGCCACGTAAATCATGTCCAATAATCAGGAACATTTTATCTTTGGTTGCATTAATTTTCGATAACTCTTCTTTTTGTTTTTCTAATAATAAATTTTGTTGTCTTCGATGTTTTAAAGTATACAACACATAAATAAAGGTGCCAACCAATAAAGCTAAAATCACTAATAAGGCAATATTAAACAATCGGGTACGATGAAGTTCCAGGTCTTTAATTGTTTTATCTTTATTAAGTAAATCAATCTCGGCCTGTTTTTTTTGCTTTTCGAGCCGATATTCCAGATCAAATATTTTTTCAGATAACTCCTGATTAAAAAGCGTATCATTAAGGTTAATAATCCGATTATTATAGTCGGATGCTTTTTTATAGCTTCCTAACTGATAGTTTACTCTTGATAATACTTTAAAAGCATCTCTAATAAGTAAACGAGAACCTATTTCGTTTGCAAGCATTAAACTTTTCTCGGCAAAATCTTTTGCCATATCATAATCTCCATGCTGGCAATACAAAAATGATTTTTTTACATAAGCATTGGCTAATAAATCAATATCTGAATCTTTATCAACTGTTTCGATGGTTTTGTTATAGTTTTTATGAGCCAGTTCATACTGATTTAGTTCAAAATACACATCCCCAATATATTTATAACAAACCGCCTGGGCAGGAATATTATTTAAATCAATTCTTAAATCAAGGGCCTTTTCTAAATAATCAAGGGCTTCATTATATTCTTTTTTCAACATTTTTGTCCTACCTAAATTTAAATAGGTATAAGCCAACATGCGCTTATGATTAATCGCTTCGGCAATTTCTCTTGCTTTTAATAAATTTTCAATAGCAATGTTATAATATTCCTGATAGATATATAAATTACCAATATTAATATAAGAGTAACCTTCCTGCTCTTTGTCATTATATTGCTTCGATAATTCTAATCCTTTAAAATAGTAGTCAAGTGCTTCGGAATATTTTCCTAATATTCTGTATGCTACTCCTACAAAACTATGTGCTTTAATATAGTTTTCGTAATCGTTATATTTTGAAGCTAACTTAATGGCTTCTAAGCCATATTCGATTGATTTTTCAGGGTCGGAGTTGCGAAGCTCCCAGCTTAAATCAGTTAATATTTCTGCTTTCAATGAATCGTGCGAAGTAGCAAGTAACTTATATAAACTATCAACCTCTGTATTGATATTGCCAAAGCATAAAAAAAATGAAAAAATAAAAAAACTACTTAAAATAAACTTATTCATTATCATAAAGAAAATAGTGCAGATAAAAATAAATAAAAATAAGATATAAAAAGAAACGTTTTGGGGTTGTTTATCAAATTTTTATAAATAATTATTTGTTATTCATTAATCTTTAAACAAACAATGATCTTAAATCTGGATAATCTTATTTTTGATTGCATACATTACCATGCTGGCGGTATTTTTTGAACCTGTTTTTTCTAAAATATTTGCCCTATGTTTATCAATGGTTCTTTTACTTAAAAACAGCTTTTCGGCAATCTCTTGATTGGAATAACCTTTACATATTAAATGTAATACTTCGATTTCCCTCTCGGATAAATTATCTGTTTTACTTTGGGAGGTTTTTAGTTCACTCATATTTTGAACAATGGCCAATAATAATTCATTAGAAAAAAAACTTTCGCCTCTAGATACTTCTTTAACTGCTTGAAGTACCTGATCAATTTCAGAATTTTTTAAAAGAAATCCTTTAGCGCCAGCTTCAATCATTTGATAGTAATATTCATACTCCTCAAACATAGTTAAGGCTATAATTTTACTATCCGGATTATGTTCAATAGCTATGCGGGTTGCTTCAATTCCATTCATTACAGGCATTTCAATATCCATTAGTACGATAACATCAGTTAACTTTGCGAATTTATCGATAAATTCTTTCCCATTAGCTGCTTCACCTACCACCTCAATATCAGTTGAGTTACTTAAAATTAATTTTAATCCATCTCTAAATAACGTATGATCGTCAACAATTACTAGCTTTATTTTTCCCATTTCTATTGTTTAATATTAACACTTATAAAAGCATGAAAGCCTTTTCTGCTACTACTTTCAATTTCATAATAGCCATGAATTGATTCAAGCCGTGAAATCATATTTTGTAATCCTGAACCTTTATTTTGACGAATGGAATCATAAGTAAAATCAAAACCTTTGCCATCGTCATCATAAAACAAATCAATGACATCATTTTTTTGGGTGAGGCTAATTTCAATACAATCAGCCTCAGCATGCTGAATAGAATTATGGATTAATTCGCAAACAATACGATATAAAATAATTTCAGCATTTGGGTTGATTCGCTGATCAAACATATTTGAATGAAAATGAATAGAAACCTTATTTAATTTATTAATATTATCGGTAAAATTTTTTATGGCTTTGGCTAAGCCAAAATTGTTCAACACATGAGGACTTAAATTATTCGAAATATCTTTAATGCTTTTTATGGCCTCATTAATAATGTTATCGGTATTTTTTATAATCTTAATATTTTGGGGGTCTTTTTCTGATTTTAATAATGCAGAAATTGAAATTTTTACGGTTGATAACAAAGGCCCTAATCCATCATGCAAATCCTTTGCAAATCTTTTTCGCTCTTTTTCTTCGGTCATCATAATTGCATTTAAAACCTTTTTTTCCTCATTTTTACGATCAAATTCAGCTTTTCGTAAATAATTAAATATTTCGGGAATGATAATCACACCAACAGCTATTAAAATTGAAATAATTACAGCAATCCAATCGTTTAATAAATTCAGGTCTTCGCTAGCTGGTTGATTTATGAACTGAAAAAGGTCAATAAAGCGCCTCACAGCCATAAATACAAAACCTACAGATATTAATATCCACGATATTTTGTACTTCGTTACTTTGGTAAGACGCAAAGCAATAATAACAGCTATCAATTGAAGTATAATTGATATAATAAGGGCTACAAGTCTAAACATTTACTATCTATCTATTTTAAACAAAGATAAAATAATTGAAGAATAAAATACTTAAATAATTCTAATACAGTAAATGTTCTTTTATAAAATTTTATAATTTAGTGCCAATTTAAAAAATAACTGTATTATGGTTAAGAAATTTTTTTACATTGCTCTATTGGTTCTGCTATCAAATACTATGATTTTCTCTCAAAATATCGAAGCGCATGTTTTTGAGCCGGAAAATGTTAATATCAATATCATTAATAATCATCATCAAGATCTTTTATTAAATATTTTTTTAAGAGATCGTAGGGCTTCAGGGAATTTATATCAAAAAGAAATTTTCTCAACCATCAAAAATCAATTTCAAAAAAGTTTTCCAAAAACTAAAATATCCTTTATGGAAAATATTCGTGATATTAATACTGCTGAAAAATATCAGGTTTTAGTAATCATTGATGTGATTGATTATTTTGTAGGCAAAAAATCAAATAAATGGATTGGAAAAACTACATTTGGCCTTAAAATCTTCGACTATCGAAAAGATGATGTTCAAGAAATGAATCAACAAATTACATTTACTAGCACAAAACCCGACAGACAGTCATTCCAATCGGCAAAGCAAGCACTTGCCGCATCATATAAAAAAACCTTAACCGAAACAATACATTTTACTATTAATTCAATTGCTGACAATAAAAAAATCGAATCAATTAATTAAGAATTAACAATTAAAAACGTAATTAAATATATAAACCATAAAATTATAACACATAAAATCGATGGAGCTACTAAAAATACAAGAAATTGAAAAACGGTTCGTCAACCATTTGGCCCTTGATAATGTTAATATGAATGTACCGGAAAATAGTATTTACGGATTGCTGGGGCCCAATGGAGCAGGAAAAACAACCTTAATTAGAATTATTAACCGAATAACAGCGCCTGATAAAGGCCAAATATTTTTAAATGGGCGAGAAATGAAGCCTGAAGATATCCACGATATTGGATACCTACCGGAAGAGCGTGGATTATACAAAAAAATGAAAGTGGGCGAACAGGCACTATATTTAGCTCGTCTAAAAGGCCTTTCGAAAAGAGATGCACTAAAAAAACTAAAATATTGGTTTGATAAATTTGAAATCCAGGCATGGTGGGATAAAAAAGTAGAAGAACTTTCGAAAGGCATGCAACAAAAAGTGCAATTTATTATTACTATTTTACATGAACCCAAACTTTTAATATTCGACGAACCATTTAGTGGATTCGACCCCATTAACGCCAATCTGCTAAAACAGGAAATTTTAGAATTAAAAAAGAAAGGATCAACCATTATTTTCTCAACCCATAATATGGGCTCTGTCGAAGAGTTATGCGATCATATAACGCTTATTAATAATGCTAAAAATTTATTAGAAGGCCCTATTGACAAAATTCGTCATGAGTACAAATCCAACATCTACGAAATAACATTTAACGGAGAATATCAGAAGTTAGAATCAGCGATTAACGAGCATTATCAAATTCTGGAACAAAAGAAAATTAATGGATATAATGGTGTTCGCATAAAACTATTACACCAAACCAATGAAAACGAATTGCTTTCGTTAATTATCCCTGCTGTGGAAATCATCTCTTTTAATGAGATTATTCCTAGCATGAATGATGTATTTATAAAAGCTGTAAATAAAAACTAAAAATAATTGCCTTAAATATTAACCATCATGAATAAAATAAACCTGATTATATCGAGAGAATACTTAACCCGTGTTAAGAAAAAATCATTTATCATTTTAACCATTCTAGGGCCTATTCTTTTTGCTGCTCTCTTTATTGGCCCCGCCTGGATTGCTTCAATTGAAGATACAGAGATGAAAAACATTGCGGTAATTGACAGCTCAGGTATTTTCGTTAATAAACTTCCCGATGCCGATTATATTAAATTCGAATACATTACAGATAAATCGTTTAACGAAGTAAAAAAAGAATTTCCGGAATCGGACTATTATGCTGTTCTACAAATATTTCCAAGCATAACTTACGAACCCAGTGCAGTTCATCTTTATTCTAAAAAGAAACCCAGTTTCTCGGTCAAATCGCATATTGCCAGCTCAATGGAAAAAGAGCTAAAAAATAAGAAACTAAGAGCCCACGGACTTAATGAGGATATTTTAAAATCCATTGAATCTGATGTTTCTATACGAACCATACAATGGACCGATGACGGCGAAGCTAAAGAAAGCTCAACGGAAATTGCTATGGCTGTTGGGTATGCAGGAGGTTTTATGATCTATTTTTTCATTTTTATGTTTGGCGCACAGGTTATGCGTGGTGTTATCGAAGAAAAATCAAGCAGGATTGTTGAAATCATTATTTCCTCGGCCAAGCCATTCCAACTCATGATGGGAAAAATTGTGGGTATTGCCTTAGTTGGATTAACCCAATTTTTACTCTGGATTATTTTAACCTTTTTAATTGTTAGTGGTGTTAAAACAGCCTTTTTCCCTGAGTTGGGCACAAAAAACGCACAAGAGGTAGTTGTACAGGATATGTTTGAAAAACAAAACATGGAACAAATTGAAAATGTACAGCCACAAAATATGGATCAATTCTCAGGTATTTTTAATTCCATAAAATCTATCGATTTTGGTGTTATCATTGGTTCCTTTATTTTCTTCTTCCTTGGCGGATATTTATTGTATGGATCTTTATTCGCAGCTGTGGGATCTGCAGTTGATAATGAAGCCGACACCCAACAATTTATGTTTCCCATAACCATCCCGTTGATATTAGGTATATTTGTGATGATAAATGCCATTAATACTCCCGATAGTCCCATCGCATTCTGGTTTTCAATCATTCCATTTACTTCACCTATTGTAATGATGGTTCGTATCCCGTTTGGTGTACCTTATTGGGAATTAGCACTTTCAATGGCCTTATTGATTTTAACATTCTTAGCCACTACATGGATGGCCGGAAAAATTTACCGTACCGGAATATTAATGTATGGTAAAAAAGTTAACTACAAAGAACTGTGGAAATGGATTAGATATAAATTTTAAACGAACTAAAGGGAGCTAAATTAATTTCAGCTCCCTTTTTTAATTTATAAATACTTATTATTTGTAATTTTGAATCTTTCAATCCTAATTAAAAATATTTATGAAAATTGCCATAATCGATATGGGGACCAATACCTTTAACCTGCTTATTGCAGAAATAACTAAAAGTAAAAAATTTAAAATCATCTTTAAAGATAAAGCAGGAGTAAAACTAGGAAAGGGAGGCATCAACCAAAAAAGAATTTCATCTGAAGCATTTCAACGAGCAATAGATGCAATAGATAATCATCTAAAAAAGATCAAAGAATATAATACAGATAAAATATTTGCTACTGCAACATCTGGAATTAGAAGCACACAAAACGGAAAAGAATTGGTTGAGTCCCTGGAAAAGCAATTCAATATAAAAATCCAAATTATTTCTGGGGATGAAGAAGCAGAATTAATTTACCGTGGTGTTAAACAAGCTATTGAATTTAATGAGCACAATGCTCTGATTTTAGATATTGGTGGTGGCAGCAACGAATTTATCATAGCCAACAAGTATGGTTTATTATGGAAGAAAAGCTTCGATCTGGGAATCGCCCGGTTATTAGACCGGTTTAATCCTTCTGATCCTATTACACCCCATGAGATTGCTGCTGTTGAAAAATATATCGACAATAATCTTACCCCATTATACAAAGCCGTTGAAAAATATCACCCCTCAAAATTAATTGGTTGTTCCGGAACCTTTGATAGTTTTAGAGCCATGATCATGGCTAAAAAAAGAAGCATTCCTGATCATATAAAAAAAGAAAACTACTACCTGCTTAACCTTGATGATTACAAAAATCTTCATCAGAAATTAATACAATCTACCACTGCAGAACGCTTAAAAATGGAAGGACTTGAAATCGTTCGTGTTGAAATGATTGTTCTGGCAAGTATTTTTGTTAATTTTATACTCAATAAATTAAAGTTAAAAACGATCGTTCAATCCAACTTTGCAATAAAAGAAGGATTGATGGACAAAATACTAAACAGCAAAATCTAAACCTATGGCTAAAATATTGGTAATTGACGACGAAAAAAGTATTCGTGATACATTAAAAGAAATTTTAGAATATGAAGGGCATCAGGTAGATTTGGCTGCCGATGGTGATGAGGGATTAACCCTTTTTAAAGAAAATAAATACGATATTGTACTTCTTGACATCAAAATGCCACAAAAAGACGGAATAGAGGTTTTGGAAGAAATTTTTAAAATCAATTATGAAATACCCGTAATCATGATTTCCGGACACGGCAATATCGATACAGCTGTGGAGTCAATCAAAAAAGGAGCCTATGATTTTATCGAAAAACCACTGGATTTAAATCGGTTGTTAGTAACTATCCGCAATGCCATGGATAAATCGACCCTGGTAAATGAAACCAAAACATTAAAAAAGAAAGTAAGCAAAACATTCGATATTGTAGGAGAATCCGAAGCAATTATCAAAGTTAAAGACATGATTGAGAAAGTGGCTCCTACCGATGCACGAGTGCTCATCACCGGGCCAAATGGTTCGGGAAAAGAATTAGTAGCACGCTGGTTACACGAAAAAAGTGAACGTGCAAACGGGCCATTTATCGAAGTTAACTGTGCGGCCATCCCTTCCGAATTAATTGAAAGCGAATTATTCGGGCACGAAAAGGGAGCATTTACATCGGCACACAAACAGCGCAAAGGGAAATTTGAACAATCGCATACCGGAACCATCTTTTTAGATGAAATCGGTGATATGAGCTTGAATGCACAGGCCAAAGTATTAAAAGCACTGGAAGAAAAAAAGATATCAAGAGTAGGAAGCGATAAAGATATCCATGTGGATGTAAGAATTATTGCGGCAACCAATAAAAATCTTAAAGAAGAAATTGAGAAAAACAATTTTCGCGAAGACTTGTACCACCGATTAAGTGTAATTTTAATCGATATTCCATCGTTGGATGATAGAAAAGAAGATATTCCGTTACTGGCCGAGCATTTTAATGAACTTATTTGTGCCGATTACGGAGTAAGTAAAAAAATTATTGCTGACGATGCTTTAGAGGAACTGAAAAAAATAAGCTGGACAGGGAATATCCGTGAATTCAGAAATGTGCTGGAGCGGTTAATTATTTTATGCGATAAAGAAATTACAGGAAAAGATGTGGTGGCTTATGCACAGCCTATATCTAAATAGTTATTAGTTCAGAGCTTGCTTGCCGAACAGGCAGGTTCAGAG
>JAXHVS010000002.1:0-8012 GCA_034189025.1 Bacteroidota bacterium | reverse complement strand
CCCGCAGATAAAACAGCAATAATGAACCGCCCTGTAAGGGCAAAAGCTTAAAAATATGACTAAAGATAATTACCGTACAGAAAAAGATTCTTTAGGAGAGCAAAAAATAGCCAAAGATGCATTATACGGTATTCATTCAGTGAGGGCTAAAGAAAATTTCCCGGATAATTCTCCTTTCTCTATAGAATGGTATAAGTCAGTTGGCCTAACGAAACTATCCTGTTACATGACCTATGATAAATTTAAGAAAGCTATTGCAGAGAAATATCCTGATAAAAAACTCCCGATAAATTTATTCGAGCAACCGGTAATTGAAGCCCTTATAGAGTCTGCAGAAGAAGTTTCCGAAGGTAAATATTTCGACCACTTTATTGTACCAGCAGTTCAAGGAGGTGCCGGCACCAGCATTAATATGAATGTAAATGAAATCATTGCCAATGTTGCACTCAAAAAACTGGGAAAAGAACCAGGTGATTATTATTTTATTGATCCTATAGAACATGCTAATATCTATCAATCGACCAACGACATCATTCCAACATCATTAAAAGTTGCCGCTATTAAATTATTAACTGAATTAGAAGAAAAAATCAACGAGCTGCGGTTTGATATTGAAAAACTTGAAGATAACAGCCGGAACCAATTACGTATTGGGTACACCCAAATGCAGGAAGCTGTTCCCTCGTCATATGCGATGCTTTTTAGCTCTTACAACGAGGCTTTATCACGCGACTGGTGGCGTGTATCGAAATGTTTCGAGCGGATAAAAGTAGTAAACCTTGGCGGGAGTGCAATAGGAACCGGAATTGCAGTTCCTCGTTTTTTTATTATGGAAGCAATTCCTACCCTGCAAAAGCTAACCAACCTCCCGATTACCCGAAGCGAAAACATGCCCGATGCAACCAGCAATTTAGACACACTGGTTGAAGTACATGCCATTTTAAAATCACATGCCGTAAACCTGGAAAAAATGGTTTCTGATATCCGCCTGTTATCGTCTGATGTGGCAGGAAATAAAGAAGTCTCAATCCCTCATAAACAGATTGGAAGTTCTATTATGCCCGGCAAAGTTAATCCGGTAATTCCTGAATTTGTGATTAGCTCGTCCCATAAAATTTATGCAAACGATAATCTGGTTTCATCGTTAAGTGCACAAGGTTGCCTTGATTTAAATGCCTACCTGCCGGTAATTGGCCACGCTATACTCGAAAGTATCAACTTATTAATTGCGGCCAATAAAACATTGAAAAAAAATCTTTTTAGTGGATTAACGATTAATAATAAAAAAGCCGAGAAGCGGCTTTTTAAAAGTCCAGCCATATCTACTGCATTGATTCCTCACATCGGCTACCATAAAGCCTCCGAACTGGCAAAAGAAATGAAAAATTCGGAATTAGATGTTTTTCAAGCCAATGAAAAATTACAGATGATGGATTCTGAAAAATTAAGAAAAATTCTTCAGCCTCAAAATCTTTTAAAAATGGGATTTACCCTTGATGATATTAACTCCTAATCTAAACATCAACCTATGAAAAATGATTTTAAAGTTTCAGTTATTATTCCTTCGTTTAACGAAGAAAACAATATCAGGCCATTATTTGATGCAATATCGGAAAATACTAAGGAATATAACGTTGAGTTAATATTTATCGATGATGGAAGTTCAGATAAAACTCTTGAGAACATAAAAAGTCTTGCATCTCAATATATTGATATCAGATACATTTCATTTACTCGTAATTTTGGCCATCAAAATGCACTAAAAGCAGGTTATGATTTTGCAACAGGCGATTGTGTTATTAGTATGGATGCCGATATGCAGCATCCGCCTGAATTAATTCCTGAAATGATTCGTTTATGGCAACAAGGATATAAGATAGTATCTACAAAAAGAAAGCATACTAAATCATTAGGTTTTTTTAAAAAATTTTCTTCGAGATTATATTACAAAATCTTAAACCTGTTTTCTGAAATAAAAATTGAAAATGGAGTTGCAGATTTCAGATTGTTAGATAAAAAAGTTGTACAAGAGTTAAAAAAGTTAAATGAAAAATTTCTTTTTTTCCGAGGATTGATTCCCTGGCTTGGATTTTCACAAATTCAGCTGGAATACCTAGAACCACAAAGATTTTCAGGTAAAACAAAATATAGCTTTTCAAAAATGCTTCATTTCGCTTCCGATGGAATTACCTCCTTTAGTGTTAAACCGCTAAAAATATCAATTTACTTAGGTTTTATTATTGCATTTATTGCATTTCTTTATATTCTTTATGCAATCTATATTTCGGTATTTACAAATACTGCAATTACAGGCTGGGCCTCAACAATTATAAGTATTTTATTTATTGGTGGTATTCAGTTAATCATGATAGGTATTTTAGGAAACTATCTTGGCAAACTATTTATGGAAAATAAAAAAAGGCCAAACTACATTATAAAAGAAAAAAATGATTAAAAATATCTTTACAAAAAACATATCCTTTATTTGTATCCTTATTATTGGGATTGGATCTATATTCTTGAATTTCAGTCATCACCGCTGGCAAAAAGAAGACAGAGTAATTGAATGGGATGTTAAATCATATTACGCCTATTTACCAGCTACTTTTATATACAAAGACCTGTCGCTGCAATTCAGACGCGATAATATTGATAAATTCGGAGATCTAATATGGCCTGTTGAAACACCAACTCAGAAACAGGCAATTGTTACAACAATGGGTTTATCGTTTCTCTACTCTCCTTTTTTTGGCATTGCTCACATTTATAGTTTAAACTCAGATTACGAAGCCGATGGATATTCTTTGCCGTACCGATTTGCACTTGTCTTTAGCTCCTTATTTTATGTTATTATCGGATTAATCTTTCTTCAGAAAACGTTGCGTGAATTTTTTAAAGAAGATGTTGTTGCATTGGTTGTATCTGCTATTGGTATTGGAACAAATCTATTTTACTATTACACATACGAAGCAGCAATGCCGCACGCATATAACTTTACGCTTATTTCGATATTCCTTTATTTAACCATTCAGTTTTATAAGAATCCTAATATGAAAAAGATTTTCTTGTTAGGATTAATAAGTGGATTAATTACCTTAATAAGGCCGACAAATATTATAGTTCTTGTTTTGTTTTTCCTTTGGAATATTACATCAATAAAAGATTTTAAAGACAGAGTCCTGTGGTTCCTGAAAGAATATAAGCTAATATTAATTATGGCAACTGCTTTTATTTTAATATGGATCCCTCAATTTATATACTGGTATTGGGTTTCGGGTAAAATATTTTATTTCTCGTATGGAGAAATCGGAGGTAAATTTTTCTTTTCAAATCCACAGATAAAAAATATCCTTATTAGTTATAAAAAAGGATGGTTTGTTTATACTCCAATAATGTTTTTTGCATTTGTAGGAATATTTACTTTGCCTAAACTTAAAAAAGGTTTATTTATACCTATTCTACTATTTTCTATTATAAACATTTATATTCTTGCATCATGGTGGTGCTGGTGGTTTGGAGGTTCATTTGGGCTAAGAGCCTTTATTGATTCATATGCTATTATGGCAATTCCACTTGGAGCAATTATTACAAAATTTAGTTTTAAAAAATATTTAAAAATCATTTCATTTAGTTTTATATCTGTGCTTATTTTTTTTAATATTTTTCAAATTCAGCAATACACAAATCAGGCCATTCATTATTGGTGGATGAACGAAGAAGCATATTGGGAAACATTCCTTAAGCTAAAGCCAACTGAAAGGTATTGGCAAGTAATTACATTACCC
The DNA here is from genome assembly GCA_034189025.1 of Bacteroidota bacterium. GTDB lineage: Bacteria > Bacteroidota > Bacteroidia > Bacteroidales > UBA12077 > UBA12077. Next base: position 4,227 of record JAXHVS010000002.1, on the reverse strand, counting down.
GATTATGAAAAAGCCCGCAAAGGAATTTATGTTGAAATTAAACCAGAATACGAAAAAAAAGAAAATAATATTGTTCCTACGAAAAAAAAACTTTTAAATTTTATATCAGAAAATATTAAAAACGATACGGAGCAAATTTCTTTGCTTGAATCGAAAGCAGAAGAAAAAGGTGTAAATGTTGATTCTTTGATAATAATCAGGGCAAAAGAAATTTATTATAAAGATTCATCAGAATTTAAGAAAGAACTTATTATTCAAAACCTGATAATCTCTATAAAAAACAACATGGAATTACTGAAACAAATTGAAAAGAAAGCAAAAAAACGCGATATTAGCATTGATTCCATGATCGTTTTAGATGCAATTTGGTTATACGAAAACAATAAATACTGATGATCGAAAATAAAACCATAGCAGTTGTTATTCCTGCATACAATGAGGAAAAACAAATTGGATTTGTAATTGAAACTATTCCTGAATTTGTTGACAGAATTATTGTAGTTAATGATTGCTCAACAGATAATACAAGAAACGTTTCTGAATCGTATTTTGAAAAAACAGGTTTATCAAAACTTCCTGAAAAAAAAGAAGAAATACCTGTTCATGAACTTTACAGGCGTGCAGACAAAATTCTGAATGAAATAAACCAGAGAGAAATAACCTATTTCCCTGATTTTGAAATAATACATCCTTCTGCTGACAACAGGCTTGTTGTTATTAGCCTAAAGAAAAATGGCGGAGTTGGGTCGGCGGTTTCTGTTGGTTATAAGTGGGCAAAAGACAATAAAATTGATTGTACAGTTTCTATGGATGGTGATGGCCAAATGGACCCTTCAGAACTAAAAAACCTATGTTTACCGGTTATACTCCAAGAAGCAGATTGGACTAAAGGGAATCGTTTTGCACATAGCAGTGCTCCTTTTCTTATTCCACGTAAGCGATTTCTGGGAAATGCTGTTTTATCAATTCTTACCAAAATTGCTTCTGGTTACTGGGAAGTTTCTGACACACAAACAGGCTTCACTGCATTATCACATAAAGCTCTGTCATCCATAGAATTATATAATCTTTATAAAAGATATGGAATGCCAAACGACCGTATTATTAAACTTAATATTGCGGGTTGCACTCTAAAAGAAATACCTGTAAAACCGGTTTATGATATTGGCGAAAAATCTACCATGAAAATCCGTAAAGTAATACGGCCAATTTCGTGGTTATTATTCAGATCATTTTTTAAACGAATCTGGACAAAATACTTGTATAAAAGCTTTCACCCTCTTTTTATACTTTATCATTTTTCTTTTATCCTTTTATTGCTTTCAATCCCTTACGGAATAAAAATCCTGTGGTACGTTTTTGAAGGATTAAAATCAAATCCTGTTACGGTAATGGCTTTCGTGTTTTTATTTATCAGTGGATTTCAGTCGTTGCTTTTTGCCATGTGGATGGATATGCAGGACAATAAACGTTTATACAAGGATTAAACTTTCTTTCTGAAATAGATGGCCAGAAAAAAGGCGAAAAATTCACCTGCTAAAAACCATACCCGCGCCACAATGGAAATAGTAACTGCTACATCTGTATTGATCCCATTCGAAATTAAGAACAAACTAATTGCACCTTCGCGCACGCCTATTCCTCCTGGAAAAATAATAGAAATTAATCCAAGAACTACACTAAGAGGAAATGCAAAGGCATAATAAAATGGAACAAATCCGGTAATGGAAATCAAAAGAAAATAAAAACCGGCTATCCAGAAAAACCACCATATCACAATCACGCCTGAAATCTGAGCAAATTCTATTACTTTTATTTTAGGAAGGTTTAAATATCTTTTAAAAATCCTGTTCCATTTTGTCTCAAAAAATCTTTGCAACCGTGTTGAGAAAAGAAGTAAAAACAATAATCCTGTTAATACAATAATAATCCATGCATATTCTTTTATCTTTTCAGTTTTTAAAACCGGATAAATGCTTATTGAAAAACCAATGCATAAATAAATGAGTTGTTCTTTAAATGAAATGAACGATAGTTTTTTTAGTTTGCGATCTTCATTTTTCAAAATAGCAGCTCTACCGAGAATTGTCCATACTCTTCCGGGAATATATTTTGTAAATCCTACAATTCCTTGCGAATAAACTGCCTCTTTAAAGCTTGCTTTTACATTATGAAGATTTAGCACTACTTTCCAGCTAATGGCAGCAAAAACAAATCCTGTGAATAAAAATATAGCTGATATAAATAACCATTTATAATTTATACTCAGATCCCGAAAAATCAAAAAATCTAAATTGTAAACATAGAGCAATAAAGCTACAATCGATCCGTATAATAAAACATTTACGATTCGTTTCATTTTCTAAAAATACAATATATTAGCACTATAAATAGTATCTTTAAATGTTTTTTTTGGTCGGAGTAAAAAACTAAAATGTATTTATGAAAAAACTTAAAATAATTATTCTGAGTATATCCATTGCCGTAATGATGGGTATTTATTTATATCAGGATATTGTTACTTATCCACCACAATCTATTCACCGCTGGCGACAAACCGATTGTTTAAGTATTTGCCAGAACTATTACAATAATGGATTTCATTTTTTCAAACCCGAAGTTCACAATCAGAATTCAAATGACAAAACAGAAGGTAAAGGTGTTGGAGAATGTCCTTATTATTATTTTATTATTGCCCTTTTATTTAAAATTTTCGGTCCGTATTACATGATTTTCAGAATTCTGAATATTCTGATTGTATTTACCGGGCTCATTTTTATGTACAAGCTAATGCATTTAATCAGCAAATCATTTTTGCTCTCTTTATTCGGGACATTATTTATTTTCACTTCTACTTCGCTGGTTTTTTACACCAATAACTTTTTAACCGATCCGATTGCTTTATCTCTGATTATTATTGGATTATACTATTTTTTCAAATTTAGAGAAAATGAGGTATTAAAATATTTTATTGTTTTCTGTTTGTTCTCAGTTTTAGCCATTTTGTTAAAAGTAACTGCCGGTATTGGATTTATTGCAGCAATCGGAGTATTATTTATTAGCTTTATTTTTAATAAGCATTTTAAGGATGAACTTATAAACATAAAAAAATACAAGCTTTTAATTCCTGTGCTGATTTCTGTTATAATAATTATAGCATGGTATGCATTTGCCATAAAATATAATACCGAAAATAAAAGCACTTACTTTTCAACAAGAACATGGCCATTATGGAGTTTAAGCAGCGAAGAAATTAAAACTATTTTTCAGAAAATATGGAATTACAATCTTGGGATCTATTTTCATTTGTCGATGCACATTTTTATTCTGGCTGCACTGATTTTCATATTTTATTATCATAAAGTATTGCAAAAAACAGAAAAACTTCTTCTAATTGTACTCTTAGCTGGAAATATATTGTTCTTCATTATGTGGTATTACGCTTTCTGGTATCACGATTATTATATTATAAATCTGCTTATTGTTCCAGTATTTATTTTCGCATTTGCATTTAAAATTTTAAAAACAAAATTCCCAGGAATTACTTCATCTAAATTAACAGCAATTGTTTTAAGTGTTTTTCTTGTTTTCAATGTTTTGAATACAAGAAAAGAAATAAAAATTAGATATAATGGATGGCCTGTAGACGAGCTTCAGGATATTTACGGATATTACTATCTGCAACCTTATCTTCAACAACTTGGAATTCAATATCCTGATAAAGTAATTTGTTTACCGGATACAAAACCCTCGTATACTTTATATCTTATGAATCTTAAAGGCTGGACAGGTTTTTATGCTCCCAACACTAAAGAAGATGTTGATTATTATTTAAACAATGGCGCAAAATATCTTGTTTATCACGGAGAACTTTTGGAAAGATATCAATTTCTGAAAGAATATATGCACACAAAAATTGGTCAATTTGGAAATATTGCCATTTATAATTTACAGGATTCCTCTGCAAAATTTGTTGAATATAATCCAATCATTGAATCAAAAATTACATCAGATTCTTCAAAAACGATCATCAGCAATGCTAGAAAAGGAAATTTGTATCTTATAAGCGCAAAATTTAAATCAAATAAAAAGTGTTTCCTTGAGATCTCTGCAGATAATCCAAATCAGCTTTTCGTAAAAGATAGCAATATAGTTTTTACAGAAGATACTGAATGGAGGGAGTTAAAAACTTTTGTTTATATTCACCGAAACATTAAAAATGATAGA
>JAXHVS010000019.1:0-14436 GCA_034189025.1 Bacteroidota bacterium | reverse complement strand
CATCAACCCAACCCTGCTCATGTCGCTTTTTGGCAGCTTTAGGATTTATTTCAGCAGTAATACTAACTACTCCGGCAATATTACCTGCTTTAGGTTGAGCACCACTCATACCACCCAACCCTGAAGTAACAAAAATTTTTCCTTCAAGCCCTTCACCCTCTTTGCTTATTTTACGTCCGGCATTTAATACAGTAATAGTTGTTCCATGCACAATTCCCTGAGGGCCGATATACATAAACGAACCGGCGGTCATTTGGCCGTATTGTGTAACGCCAAGGGCGTTAAATCGTTCCCAATCGTCGGGTTTTGAGTAATTTGGAATCATCATTCCATTGGAAACTACTACGCGTGGCGCATTTTTATGTGAGGGAAATAATCCCATAGGGTGCCCTGAATATAATACCAATGTTTGCTCGTCGGTCATCTCAGCCAGGTATTTCATGGTTAACAAGTATTGAGCCCAATTTTGAAATACAGCGCCGTTTCCGCCATAAGTTATTAATTCGTGAGGGTGTTGAGCCACAGCATAATCTAAATTATTGCTTAACATAAGCATTATGGCAGCTGCCTGTTTGCATTTTGCAGGGTAATCATCAATCGATCGGGCATAAATCTTATAATCCGGACGGAAGCGGTACATATAAATACGGCCGTATACTTCCAGCTCTTCGGCAAATTCTTTCGCTAAAACCGGATGGTGTTTTTTGTCAAAATAACGCAACGCATTTTTTACGGCAAGCTTTTTTTCTTCCCTGCTTAAAATTTCTTTGCGCTTAGGCGCATGGTTTATCTCTGGGTCATATGGTTTAGGCTCAGGTAATTCATCAGGAATACCCTGTAATACAAATTTTTGAAATTCTTCTTTATTCATCGTATCTAAAATTTTATATATTATTAATTTTTAAATTTATGATAATGGTTCTACAAAATTACAAATTAAGATTTTAGGAAGAAAGATAAATCTCATGATATGGCATATGGAACCTGACAAAATTACTGAAACAATGATTAGCATGTTTTTTGTAGTATCAGTATTTGTCATTAAAAAATCATAACTTTAACCTATCAAATAATTAAAAAAAATAGAAAGATGAAAAACAAATGGACTCCATTAATTATTTCAGCAGCAGTAATACTTATTTTAGTATTTAGTATTATTTCCTGGATGAATAGAACATATGATAAAGCAATAATTTTACAAGAAGAGGTAGATAAAGCCTGGGGTGATGTTGTTTCTCAATATCAAAGGAGAGCCGACCTTATTCCAAATCTTGTAAATGTTGTAAAAGGGTATGCAGAACACGAACAGGAAACACTAACAGAAGTAGTTGAAGCCAGGGCAAAAGCTACTTCAACAACAGTAAATGCCAATAATTTAACTCCTGAAAACATGGAGGCATTTCAACAAGCACAAGGCAGCTTAAGCTCTGCTTTATCAAAATTGATGGTTGTCGTTGAACGTTATCCTGATTTAAAAGCCAATCAAAATTTTTCTGAACTACAAGCACAATTAGAAGGTACCGAGAACCGGATTTCTGTCCATAGAATGAAGTATAATCAAAGTGTTCGAAACTACAACACTCATATCAGAGGTAAATTTAGAAAATGGGCTTTAAATGTTTTCGGTGAAGAAGATGAATTTACAAAAAGAGAAATGTTTGAAGCAGTAACACAAAATGCTGAAGAAGCACCAAAAGTAGAATTTTAGTTATGAAAGCATCTGAATTTTTTACTACAGCACAAAAGAAACAAATTACCGATGCCATTAAAGAAGCCGAACTAAATACTTCGGGTGAGATAAGAGTACATGTGGAGATGGATTGTAAAGAGGATGTTTTAGACCGTGCCGCTTTTTGGTTTGAAAAACTAAAAATGCATAAAACCGAATTAAGAAACGGAGTGCTTTTTTATCTTTCGATTAATGACCGGAAATTCGCTATCTTAGGTGATGCAGGAATAAATGTAGTAACACCGGATAATTTCTGGGATGAGATTAAAGAAGCCGTTATTGTCCATTTTAAAAAGGATGAATTTGCACAAGGATTAAGTAAAGGCATTAAAATGGCCGGAAAAGCATTGCAAGAGCACTTTCCTTATCAGAAAGATGATATTAATGAATTGTCGGACGATATTTCGTTTGGAAAAAAGAATTAAGTATGCAAAAAATAAAAAACAACATTTTAATAATAATACTTGCTCTCTTTAGTTTGCAAGCTTATGCTCAGGAATTCCCTGAAAGATCAAACCGTATTGTCAACGACTATACCAATTTTTTATCTGTTAATGAGAGAAATGCCCTGGAACAAAAGCTGGTAGATTTTAGTAACCAAACCTCAACACAGATTGCTATTGCTATTGTTCCCAGTTTGCAAGGTTACGATGCTGCATCCTATGCATTTGAGCTTGGCGAACGATGGGGCATTGGACAAAAAGGCAAAAACAATGGGATTTTAATACTGGTAAAACCCAAAACCTCCAATACGAAAGGTGAAGTTTTTATTGCTACCGGATACGGAGTTGAAGGAGCTGTGCCCGATGCAATAGCTAAGCTGATTGTTGAAAATGAGGTATTACCCAATTTCAGGCAGGGACAATATTATAAAGGGCTAGACCAGGCTGTAAATACCATTATTAGTTTAACTAAAGGCGAATTTACGGCTGATGAATATAGAGAACAAACCAGTGGTAACCTAAGTTCTGCCATTCCGATGATTATTATCTTTCTGCTAATCATCATTTTTTCAATAATGGGTAGAGTGCGCAGTGCACGCCACTACGCTGTAGGACACAATCTACCTTTCTGGATTGCTTTAGGTATGTTAAGTTCTTCGGGCAGAAGACATAGTGGAAGTTTCGGTAATTTCTCGTCAGGGTCTGGAAGTTTTGGTGGATTTAGTGGAGGAGGAGGCTTTGGCGGCTTCGGCGGTGGCAGTTTCGGAGGCGGAGGTGCCGGTGGTAGCTGGTAAAATATTAACCTAAAAAAAGGTATCCAAATTTGGATACCTTTTTTATTGATGAAAATACATTACCTATTTTTTAAATTCTTCTTCCATATCAGGATCAACTAAAATCCTCCCGCAATATTCACATACAATAATTTTTTTACGAGAACGAACATCCAGTTGTCGCTGAGGAGGAATTTTATTAAAACAACCGCCACAAGCATCACGTTGCACAGTAACTACAGCCAGTCCATTACGTGCATTTTCTCGAATTTTCTTATAAGCATTTAATAAACGTGCTTCAATAATTTCCTGAATCGATTTTGATTTATTTTCTAATTCCTCTTCTTCTTTTTGTGTTTCAGAGACAATAGAATTTAATTCTGCTTTTTTTGCTTCTAAATCATTTACTCTATCTTCCAAAATTCCTTTTGATTCTTTAATCACCTCGTTTTTTTCTTCAATCTTTGCCGTATATTCTTTAATTCTTTTTTCGCAAAGCTCAATTTCCAAAGTTTGGTACTCAATTTCTTTTGCTAAAGAATCAAATTCACGATTGTTGCGAACATTGTCTTGTTGTTCAGAATATTTCTTAATTAAAGCCTGAGCTTCTTTAATTTCATTTTTCTTATGAGTGATAGAATCATTAAGTTTTTCCAGATCTTCTTCATAATTCTGGACCCGTGTTTGTAATCCTTCAATCTCGTCTTCCAAATCTTGAACCTCAAGGGGTAATTCCCCGCGCAATCGTTTTATATCATCAATTTTAGAATCTACAAGCTGTAATTCAAATAACGCCTTTAGCTTCTCCTCTACAGTTAAATCTTTAGTTTCCTTTACTTTAGCCATATTTATAAATAATTTATCGGATTTGAATTTATTTCTGTCAAATAAATTGCAAATTTAGGGAATTTTTTGATAAGTAATTCATAAAAAAGCTCTTTTGTAACTTGTTCCGATTCAAAATGCCCAATATCGGCAATTATAATCTTATCTTCAGCATCAAAAAACTGATGATATTTAAAATCTGCAGAGATAAATACATCCGCATTCTGTTTAATCGCTTCATTTAACAAGAAACTTCCACTGCCTCCACAAACCGCAATTTTTCTTACCGGTTTATTAAATAATGTGGTATATCGTATGCATTGAGCTTTAAATAATTTCTTTACTTGTTCTAGAAATTCAATCTCAGGAATCTCTGTTGCTAATTCCCCAATAATACCAGAACCAGCTTTTTCAAATTTATTTTCCAAAGGGTAAATATCATAAGCTACTTCTTCATAAGGATGAGCCTCAATTAATGCATTAATAATTATATGTTTAAGGTGTTTAGGGAAAATAGTTTCTATGCGGATCTCATCCTCATAATGAATTTCATTTTTATTGCCAATAAAAGGATTTGCATCCTCTCCTGCTCTAAACGATCCTTTACCTTTAAGATTGTAACTACACATATCATAATTACCAATATGTCCTGCTCCGGCTTTAAATATGGCTTTTCGTGTTTCTTTAGCTTGTGCAACAGGAACAAAGTAAACCAATTTCATTAAATGATTATTTAAAGGAGCTAAAATTCTTGTGTTTTGCAAGTTCAGTTTTTCTGCTATTTTACTATTTACGCCACCCTGAATATTATCTAGATTTGTGTGTGCAGCATAAATAGTAATATCATTTTTAAGTGCTTTAATAATAATCCGTTCAATATAATTCTTTCCGGTAATTTTTTTCAATCCGGCAAATATGATCGGGTGATGTGCAATAATTAAATTAATCTTTTTGTTTATAGCTTCATCAATGATCTCTTCCGTAACATCAACCGTAATTAATGCGCCTTTTGCTTCCTGGTCCAGATCGCCTACAATTAATCCAGCATTATCATAATCTTCCTGAAAAGCCAAAGGAGCAAAAGTTTCGATAGATGAGATAATCTCACGAATTTTCATATACACAATATTTTAGAAAAGTTTAAAGGTCTTCGCGAATTTCGAGTAACATCGATTTAATCTTCTTAAGCGATTTAACTGCTTCGAAGTTTTGGGTTGTTCCCTCTTTGTTCTCTTTCAGTTTCTTTTTAGCGCCTTTAAGGGTTAATCCCAGCTCTTTTACCAGGTAATAGATCATATGGAAATTTTCAATATCCTCAACGGTGAAAAACCTATTCCCTTTTTTATTCTTCCGGGGTTTGATAATATCAAATTCTTTTTCCCAGTATCGAATTAGAGATGGTTTAACATTAAACAATTCGGCAACTTCGCCAATACTGTAATAAAGTTTTTCTACTTTTTTTTCTTTATAAGGCATACTTCAAATTTTAATCTATGTAAATCATTTACATTTAGATCAATAAAATTAGAAAATAATATTAAACAAACAAAGTCATTTTTTAATCCCAAAACAATATAAATAACCATCTCGCGAGGCGATAAAAATCTTACCATCATAAACAATCGGAGTAGATTCAAATGATCCGGGTTTTCTATCCAACAATACAAAATTATTTTGATCATCATAATCAAAAAGATATATTCCCCAATAAGTTGCAACTATAAGCTTATTATTTACAAAAATGGGAGTAGAAATTGATGGCCCGGTATGATATTTAAAAATCAATTTTGGAGTATTGTAAATTGTTAAACTGTCAGGCCCCAGAACTTTCTTGGAAGAATCAATTTGTTGATGATTTACCACATATAAATATTCATCTATACCAACAAAAGCAGCTAAATGTGGTTTATTTTTACATATATAACGATCATTAATTCCTACCGAACCAATAACTCCACCTTCCCATCCGGCAAAATCATTATTATAGGTAGTAAAATACCAAATGACAGCGTTTCGTGGATTTTTGCCTGGATTAAGTTTAAAAACCCCTCCCTGTCCTTTTATATACTGCTTTTCTACTGAAACTAAAATACAGCTATCCGATGTAACTACAGTAGATCCATCCATATCTGAACCAATATAAAAATCCCAATCAATTTCTCTGGTTTTTAAATTATACCCAAAAACATGGCCTGATCCTGATGCAACATAAATCCTGTTTTTTAGCAAAGCGGGTGACGATTCGGTTACCACATTATGTTTATGATGATAAACATCGTCCATAGTATACAGCATTGTTTCTTGATATATCTCAGGCTGTAACATCCCATCCTTCATGGCAGCTTTACGATAATCGGGGCTGAAAACCGTGAACAATGAATTTTCCATGCCAATATATGCAGTATCATTTAAAACAAGCGCAGAACCATCCACATCGCGCGAATAGCTATGTGTCCACTTTTGATCCATTCGCCATAATTCTTTACCGGAATGATAGGAAATTGCCCGATAACTTGGGATATGTTTTGCATCCAGGAAATGTTCTGTGCCAAGCCGGCTTCCTTGCAAAATCACCAATTTGTTTTCTTCTTTCTTAGCTGTCTTATTTACCCAAATGGTACCGGTACCTTTAATAACATCATCAAACTTATATTGCCAAATCAATTCTCCCGTTTCAGCATCAATTTTCTTCAAGTGATGATCATAAGCCCCCTGAATTAAAAATAGGTTATCTCCTTCTCTCACAAGTAACGATTGGCCTGTCCAACCGGCACCTGCCCATTCTTTTGTACCAATATTTCTTGAAATAACGGTTTCTCCTTTTCCGAGATAATGTTTCCAAACTAAATCAAGGTTAGTTGGGGGATTTTCACCATAATAATTACGTTCCCAATTTCCTAAAAAAGTTTTAATAATAGGATATACTAAGGAATCTTCATTTATTTTTACTTTTAAGCTGTCGTAAGGTAAATCCAAACTATCTTTCTGAATCGAACTATTTTGAGCATTGATGTAAAAAAAATTCCCTGTAAAAAGGGAAATTATCATTATCTGAAGGATTTTGTACATACTATAATTTTTAATCGAATGATTGTCCGCTATTGGATGAGATGAAAATCATTTTATCAAATTCCTCGGGAGTTAGGTCGTTGAAATAATAATGTACAGGATTTACCTTTTTATTGTTTTTTATTACTTCGTAATGTAGATGTGGTGCTGTAGAAGTACCTGTAGAACCAACAAATCCAATAACATCTCCACGTTTAACTTTTTGTCCTCTTCTCACGTTAAAATCATTTAAGTGGGCATATAATGTTTTATAGCCAAATCCATGATTAATGATAACCCGTTTACCGTATCCGCGTAATGAATTTTCAACAACCTCCACCACACCATCTCCGGTTGCATATATTTCTGTACCTGTTGAAGCAGTAAAATCCATACCATAATGGAATTTCCGGATTTTATAAATCGGATGTATTCGCCATCCCCAACCCGAAGCAGTACGGGTTAAGTCTTTATTTGATATGGGCATTATGGCAGGAATACAAGCTATCATCTCTTCTTTATTTTTAGCTAACTCAATAAGGTTATCATATGATTTCGATTGTACATAAAGTTTTTTGGTTATTTTATCCAATCGTTGAGCGGTTTGAATTACCAAATCGGAATTATCGTATCCTTGTAAATCAACATATCTGTTAGTACCACCATAACCAGCCGAACGAACAGAAGGAGGAATCGGCTCGGCTTCAAAAATCACACGATAAATATTATCATCTCTTTTTTGAAGATCAGAAAGGGTTTTCTCAACCAGTTCAAACTGATTATTCAACATCTCATATTGTGTAAGTAATTGTTGGTTTTCTCGTTTTAACCCTTTTTCTTTTGGGGTATCAAAAAAGATAGAAAATAAGACGTTGTAAATAATTGCAATAATGATTGTTGCTGTAAAATAGGACAGGAAACGATAAAATTTTTGTTTTCCTGTAAGAACAATTTTATCGTATTTAATTGAATGATGATCAAACTTATATTTGACTTTTGCCATATACAATAACAAATTTACGGTTCAAATATAAGGATTTATTTTAAGATATTAATCCATCGGTGTTCTTCTTTTTGAATAGGTAGCAATCATTAAGTCATATTCTTCCGGTGTAATATCATTAAAATAATAATTTATTGGGTTTACTGGCCTATTATTTAATCGAACTTCATAATGTAAATGAGCTCCTGTAGAACGGCCAGTGTTTCCGAGCGTTCCTATTACATCCCCACGGGTAATTTTTTGTCCTTTTTTAACTTTTATATCTTTTAAATGTGCATAAATGGTTTGATATCCATAGCCATGATCAATAGTTACACGATTTCCGTATCCATAAAATGAATAACCGGCTTCAACAACTTCTCCATCGCCTGTTGCAAATATATCAGAACCTTCGGGGCCTGTAAAATCCATTCCGTGATGCATGGTTAGCTTTCCTGTAAAGGGATCTTTGCGCGAACCAAAATAATCGCTTATTCGGTTAAAATCTTTTAAAGCAATAGGTTGTATAGCAGGAATAGCAGCAAGCATTTTCTCTTTATTACGAGCATACTCTATAACTTTATCAAAAGATTTGGTTTGAACATATAACTTTTTAGAAAGAACATCCAACTTTTTGTAGGTATTAATCAATATTTCAGCATTATCAAGATTTTTAAATTCCATATATCGGTTTACACCACCAAAACCAGCTTCTCTAACTGAGGCAGGAATAGGATCCATTTCAAATATCGTTCGATATACATAATCATCCCTATGCTCAATATCTGCAATAACATGATCTATTTCAGCAATTTTTGCATTTAAAATATCATATTTTGCAAGAATTGTATTTTGGTTCTCTACCAGCATAGCGACTTTAGGTGTCGGATGAAATGAAGTATATAGCAGATTAAATATTATAGCAGCTGAACCGGTAACTATAAGAAAGAATAAAAATCTTAAAATAATTTGTTTCCGAACAAGCCTAACTTTTTTAAATGTGAGTGTATTAGAATCAAAGTGATATTTGATCTTTGGCATGACTCAAAATTATATATTAATTACATTAAAAACTAAAAAAAACACAACGTTAGCGACAAATCTAACTTAAATAAATTAATTTTACAACCCGTAAATATAAAAATTAAATTTATTTTTATATTTAGTTAAGTAGTATTAACTGTTTTTAATATAGATTTTTATGAATTCGAAAGAAATCAGAAATACTTTTTTTCAATTTTTTGAAAACAAAAAACATACTGTAATTCCCTCAGCACCAATGGTTATCAAAAACGACCCAACCCTTATGTTTACCAATGCAGGGATGAACCAGTTTAAAGATATTTTTTTAGGAAACAATAAAGCAAAATACACCAGGGTAGCCGATTCGCAAAAATGTTTAAGAGTTTCGGGCAAACACAATGACCTGGAAGAAGTTGGCCACGATACATACCATCATACAATGTTTGAGATGTTGGGAAACTGGTCGTTTGGTGACTATTTCAAAAAAGAAGCGATCGAATGGGCTTATGAATTTCTGGTTAAGCAAATGAAAATTAACCCTGAAAGATTATATGCTACCATTTTTAAAGGAAGCAAAGAAGATGGGCTGGGTATAGATACCGAAGCAAAAGAGCATTGGAAAAGATTTTTGCCGGAAAAAAGAATTTTAAACGGATCGAAAAAGGATAACTTCTGGGAAATGGGTGATACAGGGCCCTGTGGCCCATGTTCAGAAATTCATATTGATTTAAGAAGTGATGAAGAACGCAAAAAAATATCCGGAGAGAAACTGGTAAATAAAGATCATCCTTTGGTAATCGAAATATGGAATCTGGTGTTTATTCAATACAACCGGAAAGCAAATGGTGCTCTAGAACTGTTACCACAGAAGCATGTGGATACCGGTATGGGTTTTGAACGGCTTTGTATGGTTTTGCAAAACAAACAATCGAATTACGATACCGATGTTTTTCAACCTATTATTCAATCTATTGCTAAGGCTTCCGGGAAAAAATATGGAGAAAATCAACAGGATGATATTGCCATGCGTGTAATTGCCGATCATCTCAGAGCTATCAGCTTTTCTATTGCCGATGGACAACTACCTTCAAATGTGAAAGCTGGATATGTAATCCGAAGGATTTTACGAAGGGCTGTAAGATATGGGTATACTTTCCTGAATTTTAAAGATCCCTTTATATTTAAATTGCTGCCTGTATTAATTGAAATTCTTGGAGATGCTTATCCTGAACTTAAAACACAGAAAGGACTTATAGAAAAAGTGATTCGAAAAGAAGAGTCATCATTTTTAAAAACACTGGAAACAGGTATTCGGCTACTCGACAAAATCATTAAAAATACTAAAGAACAACAGTACAATGTAATTCCAGGAAAAGTAGCTTTCGAACTTTATGATACTTATGGATTTCCTCTGGATCTGACCGAGCTTATTGCCAGAGAACACAAACTGGCTGTTAACAAAAAAGAGTTTGAGGAAGAAATGGAATTGCAAAAAAACCGTTCGCGGAGTGCTTCTGCCCTGGATAAAGATGACTGGGTTGAGCTTTATAAAGATGAGGTGGAAGAATTTGTGGGATATGACTTTTTACAAACTGAAGTTAAGATTACCCGATACCGGAAAGTAAAACAAAAAAACAAAGAATTTTACCAACTAATATTTAATATATCTCCATTTTATGCAGAGAGTGGAGGGCAGGTAGGTGATACAGGGTATATTGAAGCCAATGGGGAAAAAATCCCAATTATCAATACCATCAAAGAAAATAACTTAAATATTCATATTACCAATAAGCTGCCGGAAGACCCAAAATCAACTTTTAAAGCAGTTGTTAATAGCAAAGAAAGAGTTTCTACTGCCAATAATCATACAGCCACTCACCTATTGCACTATGCATTACGCAAGGTACTTGGAAAGCATGTGGAGCAAAAAGGTTCGCTGGTACATCCCGATTATTTGCGATTTGATTTTAGCCATTTCCAGAAGGTAACAGAGGAACAAATAAAGGAAATAGAGCAAATCGTAAATGAAAAAATACGCGAAAATATTGAAATTGAAGAACATCGCAATATACCAAAGGATGTTGCGTCCGAGATGGGTGCCATTGCCTTATTTGGCGAAAAATATGGAGATACTGTCCGTGTAATTAAATTTGATGATTCGATTGAGCTTTGTGGTGGTACACACGTTAACAATACCGGACAAATAGGCTTTTTTAAAATCCTAAGTGAAAGTTCTGTTGCTGCAGGTATTCGAAGAATTGAGGCGATAACCGGCGAAAAAGTGGTAGAATATGTATTTGAACAAATTAATGAAATGAATGAGATCAAAAGACTGCTAAAAAATCCAAAAAAACCGGTTGAAAGCGTTCAAAATCTTATGAATGAGGTGGCTGTACTGAATAAACAAATAGAAGAAATGGTAAATCAGCAAGCTCAATCGGTAAAGAAACAGTTAAAAGAACAAATTGAACCGATTAACGGTGTTAATTTCATTGGGTACAAAATAGGCCTTAATTCGGCATCAGCCATAAAAGATATAGCTTTCCAGCTAAAAAATGAGGTAGATAACCTTGTTTTAGCTATTGGTGCTGAAATCAATGGCAAAGCCAATTTGTCTATCATGATTTCGGAAAACCTGGTGAAAGAAAAAAACTGGAATGCTTCGCAAATAATTCGAGATGTGGCTAAAGAAATCCAGGGCGGAGGCGGCGGACAACCCTTTTACGCCACTGCCGGTGGCAAAAATCCTGATGGATTAAACGCTGCTATTCAAAAAGTAAAATTATTGATAAGCTAACTTAAAAAATTTAATTGTATGTAAAAGTGAAGTGTTTTCCCGCTTCACTTTTTTTTATACAATAATTTTAGAGAATTACAGGTATTATCCTATGACCATTTATCCAAAAAATAAATTTGTATATTTGAAGCTTTTAAATCAATTTAGCAGCATATGGAAATTAATCGAATATTTGATCTGCTCGACAGATATCAAGAATTATATGCACACAAAACAGATGCCCTTGCTGGCAAACAAAATGGTAAATGGATAAAATACTCAGCAAAAGATTACATACAACATGCAAACTGGGTAAGTTGCGGACTGTTAGCTTTGGGTTTTAAAAAAGGAGATAAAATTGCCACCATCTCCAATAACCGGCCCGAATGGAATTTTATGGATTTGGGAATGGCACAAATTGGTATAATTCATGTCCCCATCTACCCTACCATCGGCCCTGAAGAATATAAATATATATTAAACCACTCACAAGTTAAGGCTATTGTTTTTTCCACAAAGCATATATGGAATAAAATTAAACCTATTGTTGAAGAGCAAAAATCAATCGAGAAAATTTATTCTTTTAACAAGATTGACGAAATCCCTTTTTGGGAAGAGATTATCAATGAAGGGAAAAAAAATGAAAAAAAATTTTCAGATCAGATGAACCAAATAAAATCCGGAATTGATAAACATGATATGGTTACCCTCATTTACACCTCGGGTACAACAGGAAATCCCAAAGGAGTTATGCTTTCTCACAACAACCTTGTAACAAACTTTATCAGCACATCAAAAGCCCATGAGCTGGGACATAAACACCGGACATTAAGTTTTTTACCTTTGTGCCATGTTTACGAAAGGATGATGAATTATCATTTTCAATACAAAGGAATAAGCATTTATTATGCTGAAAATTTAGGAACAATTACTACTGATATAAAAGAAGTTAAACCGCACATATTTAATACAGTACCGCGTTTATTAGAAAAAGTTTTTGATGGAATTATTGGAAAAGGAAAAAATCTTCCTTATCTACAAAAACAAATTTTTTTCTGGACGGTAAATTTGGGTTTAAAATATAAGATAAATAAAAAAACCCGTCCGTTTTATAATCCAAAATTAAAAATTGCACGCAAACTAGTTTTTAACAAATGGAAAGAAGCTTTGGGTGGCGAAGATATGCTCATCGTATCGGGTGGTGCTGCCTTGCAAGAGCGTCTGGCAAAAATATTCTGGGCAGCCGGTATGCCTGTACTTGAAGGATACGGACTAACAGAAACATCTCCGGTAATTGCCGTAAATCATTATTCACCATTAAATTGTAAAGTAGGAACCGTTGGCCCTGTTCTGGAAAATGTAGAGGTTAAAATTGCTGATGATGGCGAAATTCTTTGTAAAGGCCCCAACATAATGCTTGGCTATTATAAAGAGCCCGAGCTAACTAAAGAAGTTATTGATAATGAGGGTTATTTTCATACCGGTGATATCGGAATGCTGGATGAAGACGGGTATTTGAAAATTACCGATCGTAAAAAAGAGATGTTTAAAACATCCGGAGGAAAATATATCGCACCTCAGGTTATTGAAAACAAACTGAAAGAATCTTTCTTTATTGAGCAGCTTATGGTTATTGGCGAAAATGAAAAATTTGCCAGTGCTTTAATTTCGCCTAACTTTCAATTTTTACACGACTGGTGTTCAATTCATAAAGTACAGTACAGAGATAACCACGAATTGATTCAACTACCAGAAGTTATCGCCCGTTATCAGAAAGAGGTCAACAAATATAATCAGGAACTGGGTGAAACCGAAAAAATTAAACGGTTCAGGTTGGTGTGCGAAGAATGGGGTTCCCAAACCGGTGAACTATCGCCTACACAGAAAATAAAAAGAAATGTAATATCCGAAAAATATAAGGATACCATTGTCGAAATTTATCAACACGATAAAAAGCAAAAAAAGAATAACTTCCTGGTAAATGAAATCAGCAATGGAATTAACGGAATAAAAAATGGAATCAAAAACGGTATTAAAAAAACCATGAAAAAGGGATAATTTCAGCAGACAGTAATTTACTAATGTTTCCTACTAATTAATAAAACACTATAAATCAAACCTTTGCCAATCCAACAAAATCATCAAACAGTTAATTATAAAATGTTTGATGAATCCATTTTACATTCATTTTATTTTACTTATTGACCCCTTTGTCCTGTCGGACATTTCCCCTCAAGAGGAGAAAACGCCACGATTTGGTTTTACGGCTAAACTTTTAAGTTAGTAATTCTTTATATCATAGCGTCTTTCCCTTGTAAGGGAAAGTGGCGAAAACCGAAAGGGTCAAAATGTACAAAATAGATATCCTTTTGCTATTCATTTGTTAAAATGTGCTTTTATTATAGTATTCGGATCACAAAAATAATATGTAATTGTAAATTAATATCTTACTCAATAAAAATAAGTGTGAAAAAAATAAGTGCGAAACTTTAGTAATTGTATTAGCCCCTTAAATCATCAGACAAAAATATTATTCAAGCATAATTTTAAATATCTGCAAGAAAATCATCGGACAGGAATATCCGATGTACTTGTAAAACGAACATTCCTGTTCGTTTAAAAATACTTTACTACAAGTAAAACAAATAAATCAACAGACAAAAATATTATTTAAGCATAATTTTAAATATCTACAAGAAAATCATCGGACAGGAATATCCGATGTACTTGTAAAACGAACATTCCTGTTCGTTTAAAAATACTTTACTACAAGTAAAACAAATAAATCAACGGACAGAAATATTATTCAAGCATAATTTTAAATATCTGCAAAAAAA
>JAXHVS010000018.1:25736-31887 GCA_034189025.1 Bacteroidota bacterium | reverse complement strand
CTGGTTATGAAAATAAATGTAATTCCATTAATCATGAATGGAATGGTCATTACTTATTAATTTGCGAGGCTATACAAAAATTTAATTTCTTTTTCCCATAAATCAGTGTTAGGTGTTTCAAGAATTAGAGGAATTCCATCGAGCCGTTTATCCTTAGCTATATTTTCAAAAACTTTTTTGCCTAAAAATCCTTCTCCAATACTAGCATGGCGATCAACCCGGGTACCGATATCTTTTTTGGAATCGTTAAGGTGCATGCCTTTCAGATATTTTAAACCGATGATTTGATCAAATTCGCTCCAGAAGTTTTGGTAACTTTTATCCGTTAGGAAATCGTAACCTGCGGCTGTAGCATGTGCTGTGTCGATACACACGCCTACCCGTTTATTATCTTCTACATGATCGATGATAAATTTAATCTGCTCGAAAGTATGGCCAAGATTGGTTCCTTGTCCGGCGGTATTTTCAATAACGGCAATAACACCGTTGGTTTTTTCCAGGGCAATATTTACCGATTCGGCAATGGTTTTCAGGCATTTTTCTTCAGAAGTTTTGTTTAAGTGGCTTCCGGGATGAAAATTCAGGCGGTCGATACCTAATTGCTCGCAGCGCTGCATCTCATCCAAAAAAGCATTTCTTGATTTTTCGAGGTTGGCTTTTACCGGATGTCCCAAATTAATTAAGTAGCTATCATGGGGCAAAATAGTTCCTTTCCCATAACCATACTTTTCGCAGTTTTCTTTAAATTTTTGAATGTTTTCATCGGTTAATGGTTTGGCATTCCATTGCCGCTGATTTTTTGTAAACAGGGCAAACCCTTTGGCACCAATTTTATGGGCGTTTACTGGAGCATTTTCCACTCCGCCAGCTGCACTTACATGAGCTCCGATATATTTCATTTTTTTTTGTGTTATTATTATTTTGCTAATTTACAGTATAGATATAGAAAATAAAACAAAAAAGCTGTAAAATTAAAACCCTGAATATCTGTTTTTTAACAACAAAATTTTAAAATAATTCCAAAATTATTTTACAAATACAAATTTACACCTTACTTTTGTGAGTAAATACTAACTAACAATATTATGCTATCAGAACGACAGAAAGAAATACTAACTGCTGCAGTTGAAATAATTGCAGCAAAAGGGATACAGGGATTAACCATTAAAAATTTATCGAAAGAGATTGGGATATCCGAGGCAGCTATCTACCGCCATTTTGATAGCAAAACCAGTATATTGATGACTATGTTAAAGTCTTTTGAACAGGAAAATAAAAATTTTTTAAATGATGATAAAACGAAGAACCCGAGCGAACGAATCAACGATTTTTTTCAACGGATGCTTACGGTTTTTCAGTCACGCCCATCCATAATTTCTGTAATTTTTTCCGAAGAGATTTTCAATAACAATAAGCAATTGTCTGAATTGATTCATTCCATAATGGAAAATAGCCAGGATTATATTGATAACATTATCAAGGATGGACAAAAAGCTAAAATGTACCGTAACGATATTGACAGCAATTATCTTACCCTTTATTTAACGGGAGCTTTGCATTTGATGGTTAAAGACTGGCATTTCAGGTCATCAGGAGAAAACCTGATTAAAAAAGGAGACGAGCTATTAAAATCATTTTTTGAAATGATAAAAAAATAAATTTTTTTATTCATAAAGTTAGTGAGTATTAACAAACATAAAAAATAAGTAACATGAAAAAAATTCTTAATGGGTTGTTGGATTATAGCTGGATTTCAATGGTAGTAATCCTGCTGATTTCCGTTTTGGCTGTGTATTGGGTGAAAAGCAATACGCAAATGGAAACGGATCTGGACGAGTATATGCCCAAAGAGCATCCGGCATTTGTATACAGCGATGAAGCTGAAGATATTTTTAATATCAAAGACGGGATTATCATTGCCATCGAAAACAAAAACGGGATTTATAATTCTGTAACACTCGAAAAGGTTAAAGACTTAACCAGGGCTATTCAAAAATTGCCGGAGGTAGATAAGAAAGATGTTACATCACTCTATACCGCCGACAATATTGTTGGAACAGAATTGGGACTGGATGTAAAAGCGTTTTATAAAAAAACGCCCAAGTCAGAAGCCAAATTAAAAGAACTGGCCAATAATGTGCGTAGCAACGAAATGGCTATTGGACGCATGGTTTCCGAAGACGAAACGGTGGCAATTGTCATTGCGGATATTCATGATGATGTCTTTTCGCAGGATTTTTATCAGCGAATACTGGAGATCAGCCATTCATTCGAAGATGAAAATCACACACTGTATGTTGCCGGAACGCCAATTGTGGAAGGTACACTAGCCTATCTGGCACCAAAAGATATGCAGAAAATGGTACCTATTGTTGTGGTTGTTATATTGTTGGTTTTGTTCTTGTTGTTGCGCAGTGTTAAAGGCACACTACTTACCTTTTTTGTAGTGATCATAAGTACGATTTGGGCCTTCGGTTTAATGGCAGGTTTAAATGTTCCCATCTATTCTGTCTCCACAATGATTCCGGTCATGTTGATTGCCATAGGTGTAGCCGACGGAATTCATCTGTTTAATCATTTACAGTTGTATATAAGCCAGCATCCGGGAGTGAGTAAAAAGGAAGCCATTAAAGAAATGATTGGCCACATGACATCACCGGTGGTTATGACATCAATTACCACGGCGGTTGGTTTCGTTGCTTTACTTACTTCACAGGTATACCCGATTAAATATTTTGGTTTATTCACTGCCTTTGGTGTTTTATCGGCCATGGTATTATCGTTGGTATTTATTCCTGCCGGGTTAATGATTTTCGGATTACCTAAATCATCTAAAAAAATTAAAGAAGCCAAAGCATCTGAAAATAACTTTGCTTACCGGTTTGCAACGGCAGTGCTTAAACGAAAAACGGTATCGATTTACGCATCATTCCTTATCATTATTTTATCGGTTATTGGGATGCAAAAAATCTGGATCAATTCCAGTTTCCTGGATAAATTTGAGCAAGACAGCGAGATTGTACAAACGGATGCGTTTATCAACGAGAAATTTGGCGGAACATCGGTGATTAACCTGATACTCGAATCACCCGAAGCGGATAAATTTAAAGAGCCGGAAGCACTGGTTCTAGTCGATAAACTCCAAAAGGATGTGGAAAGTAACCTGGGTGTTGTGGGTGACTCATTCTCTCTTTCGGATTATTTGAAACGAATGAATAAAGTGATGCATGCCGACAGGGAAGAATTCAATACAATTCCCGATTCGAAAGACCTGAATGCTCAATACCTGCTGCTTTATGAAATGTCGGGAGATCCGGATAATCTGTGGAAAGTAGTAAACTATGATTATTCTAAACTTAATGTAAATATTCAGTTGAAAAGCGATGACTCCAAGTCTATCCGTTCGGCTATTGAAGTGGTAGAAAAGTACCGTGAGCAATTTAGCGAAATGGATATTGAGGTGAACTATGCCGGTTCTGGATATAAGGCTTTAGTATTTACAGACCTAATTCTTGAAGGACAAATCTATAGTCTGATACTTTCTTTATTTATTGTAATGATACTACTCTCCATCATGTTCAGAAAAATTATTGTTGGCCTGGCAGCTACCGTTCCGTTAATTCTTACTGCCTTAATAAGCTTTGGATTAATGGGGGCACTGGATATTCCGCTTAGCACTACTACGGCTTTATTATCGAGTATCGCCATTGGAATTGGGATCGATTATGCGGTGCACTTTGTTTCTCAATACAGGTTAAATGCACGCAAAGGTCACGGCCGGCTTACTACGGCAAAAATTACCATGTATCATTCTGGGCGCGCTATTGCTTTTAATGCCATTGTGGTTATTGCCGGATTTATGGTGTTGTTATTCTCTGTATTTCCACCCAACAGGGAGCTGGGAGCATTAATATCACTCAATATGTTCACCACTTTTGTAGGAACCATTACCATTTTACTGGTATTGCTTAATTATTCGAAAGTGTTTTTTAAAAAGAAATCAAAATAATAATAAAAAAAATAAAAGCTATGAAAAATTTAAAGATTACCGCTTTACTCTTGCTATTGGCAATGATAAGCACAGGAATTTCTGCCCAGAATTTAACGGGGCAGAAGATTATCGAAAATGTTTACTACCGGTCTACCGGTGATGACGGAACATCTGAATTAAGCATGCACCTGATAGACTCGCGAAACAACGAACGGGTGCGGAAAATCAAACAGTTTAGTAAGGATTACGGCAAAGAGGAAAAAAGTATCATGTTTTTTCTATCGCCTGCCGATGTAAAAAACACATCGTTCATGAACTGGAGCTATGATGACCCAAACAAAGATGACGACCAGTGGATTTATTTACCTGCACTAAAAAAGGTAAAAAGAATCTCCAGCGACAGTAAAGACGATTATTTTATGGGTTCGGACTTTACGTATGACGATTTGGGCGACCGACATCCTGATGAAGATGTACACAAACTTTTACGGGAAGAAACCATTGACGGAAAACAATGCTATGTAGTGGAAAGTGTATCAAAAGACAAGGATTATATGTACTCCAAAACCATTACCTGGGTAATAAAAGATATTTGGATTGGATTGAAAAAAGAGTTTTACGACGAGGATGGTGATCTTCTGAAAATTCTTACAGTAAAAAAGTATGAGAAAATTAAAGATTACTGGGTTATAACTTCCACCGAAATGCATAATGTTCAGGATGATCATACTACAAAAATGCAATTAAGCAATGTGCAGGTTGACATTGGTGTGGATGACATGAAATTTACCGAAAGAACGATGATGAGAGGGTTATAATTTGGTTTAGGGTGAGGATAAAGGTAGACGGAGATTCCGGTTGAGTTTAATTTTGGTTCGGTACTATAAACAGTTGCTGGGACTCCGTTACCTTTTTAAAAGAATAATGTTATGAGAAAAGAAATAAAATACAGCGTACTATTTGCTTTAATGTTTTTGCCAACCATTTTTGGCATAAAAGCACAAGAACCTAATTTTTCGGGATATGTGAGAAATTATACCGGGTTGCTTACAACCGGTTCGAATGATTTTTCCATTGTTCAAAATACGGTTAATCTCGACATTACCGGGTCGAAAGGGAATATTGCTTTTAAAGCGAATCCTTATGTTTATCATTATTTCGATCGTGAAATTGATTTTGGAATCCGCGAAGCGTATATTGATATTTATGTTAAACATTTTGATATCCGTTTCGGTCGTCAGCAAATCATCTGGGGTAAAGCCGACGGGGCTTTTATTACCGATATTGTTTCGCCCAAAGATTTAAGCGAATTCCTGCTGCCCGATTTCGAAGAGATACGCATGGGTGTTAATGCACTAAAAATCGATTATTACCTGAATCGAAACAGCTTTCAGCTGGTATGGATTCCGGTGTTTACACCTACAAAATTGCCTGACAAAAATTCTATCTGGTATCCACAGTTGATGGATCAGGAAATTCCTTTAACATTTAATGATGCCGAAGATGTGGATGTAAACCTGGAGAACAGCGAAATATTTTTTAAGTACTCCATGCTTTCGTCAGCCATTGATTTCGAAATTATGGCCGGCTATTTATGGGATGATGATTTTGCTGCGCATAAGTCTCCACAAATGAATCCGGTAACCGGCAACATTATTGGGGTTGACATTAATCCCGAATACCACCGGATGGCTGTTGCAGGTGGAAGCTTTTCTACAACCCTGGGTGGAACGGTTTTGCGCAGCGAAGGAGCTTACTATATGGACAAGCATTTTTCCACAGAAATCTTTCTGAATGACGGACTAATAAAAAAAGATTATCTCCATTATTTGGTGGGATTAGATTTTTCGATTGCCGGAATTACCATGAGTACCCAGTTTATTCAGGAGTATATTTTGGATTATTCTGATGATATCATAAATGATGAGTTTGAAAATACCATGACCTTTTTGGTAAATGATACTTTTTTCCGGGAAACCTTGATGTTAGAGCTGTTTTCCTATGTAGGACTAAATAATGGAGATGCTTTAGTAAGGCCAAAAGTAACCTATAGCATATCCGACGGATTAGATGTACTGGCAGGAGCCAATCTGTTTTTTGGCGATTCGGGCCGTTTTGGACAATACGATAAAAACGATATGGTATTTATGAAATTGAAAT
>JAXHVS010000018.1:0-25636 GCA_034189025.1 Bacteroidota bacterium | reverse complement strand
AAAGTAACCTATAGCATATCCGACGGATTAGATGTACTGGCAGGAGCCAATCTGTTTTTTGGCGATTCGGGCCGTTTTGGACAATACGATAAAAACGATATGGTATTTATGAAATTGAAATGCAGTTTTTAAATATAATAGATTAAAGACATGAAAAGGTATCGGTTATTTATTTGGGTTATTTTATTATTACAATTAGCATCTTGCGATGATGTTTTTGAGTATTCGCCTTATGTCATCAATTTTGATGAGCACGAATCCAACCTGACGCAGAAAAACATCAATCGTCTTTTATCCCCAGTTCAACGGAGGCTGTAATGAATAAATAAATTACATAACAGTTTGGCGGAGAAAATAAATGTATCGGATTATTAAATAAAACATTTAAAATGGTAATGAAATTGAAGTAAATAAAATGACTTAGGCACAGCCTAAGCCGAATAAGGGATAGCAAATAAGAATTAAATCATTGTTTTTAGAATCCCTGGTTAGTTATTGATTATTCCATTATGTTTTTATATCTTTCTGTTCATTTTATAATTTAAAACATGTGATGATGAAAATAAAAACTTATTTGCCTTCTGTTCTTTTAATGTTATTTCTTATGCTTTTCTCGTGTAATACCGATCATGAAAAAGTTGATTCCAAAACCGTTCAACTGGCACAAAGAATTGTTGATTTGCAATTTACAGAGACAGAGATTGATTCTATGCTCGAGTCGCTGCATAATTATCGCGAGAATTACCAGGATATAAGAACGATAGAAATTGGGAACGAAATAGCACCGAGGTTGTATTTCGATCCCAGGCCACAAAATTTCGTCCCTCCCGGTAAACAAAAAAATAATCAATGGCAAATATCTGAAAATGTTGAATTGCCCGAGAATTTTGAAGACTTGGCTTTTTATCCGGTAGCTGAACTGGCAAGCCTTATCAAAAATAAAAAAATATCTTCGGTACAACTTACCGAAATGTATTTAACAAGATTAAAGAAGTATGGCGACACTTTACAGTGCGTAGTAACTTTAACAGAAGAATCAGCACTAAAACAAGCCCAAAAGGCAGACGAAGAAATTGCACAAGGAATATACCGCGGGCCTTTACATGGAATTCCTTACGGAGTAAAAGATTTATTTGCCGTTGAGGGTTACAAAACAACCTGGGGTGCTGCACCTTATAAAAATCAACAAATAGATCAAACAGCAACAGTGGTAAAAAAACTCGAAGATGCAGGGGCTGTGTTGGTAGCCAAATTAACCTTGGGCGCCTTAGCCATGGGTGATGTTTGGTTTGGTGGAGTAACCAAAAACCCCTGGGATTTGAATCAGGGTTCCAGTGGTTCTTCTGCTGGTGCTGCATCAGCAACTGCGGCAGGGTTGGTAGGATTTGCCATTGGAACCGAAACATGGGGGTCGATCGTTTCCCCATCTACACGCTGTGGAGTTACAGGTTTACGCCCTACTTTTGGGCAAGTAAGCCGCTTTGGTGCCATGGCATTAAGTTGGACAATGGATAAGGTTGGGCCTATTGCTCGCAATGCATATGATTGTGCGCTGGTTTTTGATGCTATTCATGGAATGGATATCAAAGACCCTTCTACAACAAATTATCCTTTTAACTATGAAGAGAAAAAAATTACAGCATTTAAAGTTGGATATTTAAAATCATATTTTGATAAAGAATACCGGGGACAAAAGAATGATAGTTTGACACTTGATGTTTTAAAAGAGTTGGGTGTAACCCTTCACGAAGTTGAGCTTCCGAATGATTTGCCGGTTAATTCATTAGCTATAATTTTAGAAGCAGAGGCAGCTACGGCTTTTGATGAGCTTACACGAAGCAACAAAGATGATGAATTAACAGCGCAGCACAAATATGCATGGCCAAATATTTTCAGGTCAGCAAGGTTTATTCCTGCTGTAGAATATATCCAGGCAAGCAGGTTGCGTGATATATTAATTGAAGAGTTTCAACAGGTAATTAAAGATTACGATGTGATTATTACACCCAGTTATGGCGGCGACCAGTTGCTAATGACCAATTTAACAGGCAATCCTTGTGTTGTGGTTCCCAATGGTTTTGATGATGAGAAGCATCCTACAAGTATCAGCTTTATAGGAAATTTATATGATGAAGCTGTACTGCTCAATTTTGTTAAACATTATCAGGAAGCAACCGATTTTGATCGGCTTATACCAGAATTTTTTGTATCAAATAAGTAAAATAATAAAGTCCTGTAAAGTTTGAATCCCCTTTGCAGGACTTTTTTTAATGTTTTATTTTCTCATTTAAATATCTTCAAAAAGTATAAATTCAAAAGGCACTTTTACCATTTCACTAAATTCTTTACCTGTGTCCAGCATGTTGTCATCCACCTCAAGATAATGCCATATGATTTTTACTTTATGTCCTTTTTTGTAAAGACGATTTAATAATTGTATAATCTCGAGCAAAATAGTTGAAGTAGCTGAATTATAATAATCGAGCCGTATTTCAAAGTTTGTTTCTTTGTTTGGATTTTTAGCATAATCTTCTAACCACAGAATTACAGGCTCATAAAATTTTTTGTACTCTTCAGGAAAAGATTTTCCAAAGATCATAAATTTATTACTCCGGGGGCCAAAATTAATTCACGGCCGTTCTTCAGATGCTCCAATAATCCGTGGATCCATATTCAATTATATACTTTTTCAAATTTATAACAGTTGCTATTTACAGAATTAAACTATAAAATAAAAATATAAATAATACTTCCTGTAATAAATTAAAATTATCGGTGTCCAAAGAGTAGAAATTCGAAAGAAAATCATGTTAAACATAAAAAAATTAAAAGTGATGAAAACAAAAAATGTAAAAAGAACCACGGTATTAATGCTTGCATTTATTATGCTTGCCGGCACACAACTATTCGCCCAACGAGGACGTAATTTAAGAAACGATGTAAACAGGCCTTATCAAAACAGGCAAACCTGTTGGAGAATTCCTGATTTAACTGAGGCGCAACAAGCAAAAATAGAGTCGTTGCGCATTGAACACTGGAAAGAGATGAATAATTACCGGAATCAGATGAATGAGCTGAGAGCCAGGGAGAGAACATTAAACACAACAGCTCAGGCTGACATGAGCGAGTTAAATAGTGTGATAGACCAGATGACTGATGTACATAATAAAATGATGAAAAAGTCAGCAAAACACAGACAGGATGTACGTAAAGAATTAACCGATGAGCAAAAAGTTTATTTTGACGCTATGCCAGCCCGTGGATTAGGATATAACCGAGGTGCCAACAGAAGAGGCGGAGGTTATGGAAACTATGGAGGTGCAGTAAGAGGTTATAGAAACGGATATGGGAATGGTTACGGAAATGGATACGGATATTTTAATTATCCTATAAATGATGAGTAAAGCTGAGTAAAACCAGCTTTTTACAGATGGTTGTTTTAATGAAAATCCGATGCAGTGATTGTAGCATCGGATTTTTTATAATGTTTATTTTCAATGGATTTAATGATTTTTGGAAGAGGTGTTAATTGCTTTAAAAAAAATCATTTTATTTAGATTTTTTAATATTATCAAGAAAACGATCAATATAAATTACTGCTTTTTCTTTTTCTTCTATAAAACCCATATGGCCAGAATTTTCTAACACACCTAGAGTTGAGTTTTCAGGAAGTTTTATATTGGGAACCACTTTCTCAAAAGGAATATAATTATCATGTTTTCCGGCAATTAGGAGGAAAGGCTTTGTTGTTTTGGCAAGCTCATCTGAAAAATCAGGCCGATTCATCATTGCATGTAAGTTGGCAATGATTCCTTTGTTAGAAGTTTGTATAGCTATTGCCTTAGATCTATCCACTTCATCTTTCAAATTTACAAGGTTTTTTTGAGCAAAGGCATTGGGAATATTTACTTTAGCCAGAATATCTTTCTTTCCGTTTTTAACCAGGCCGATTTCCCGCATTCTGTTCTTTCTTGTTTCTTCAGTATCGGCAAATGGATGTGAGTGGAAAAGAGAAAAACCGGAAAGCAACTCGGGATAAAGGTGATGGACCATTAGCGTTACATAACCTCCCATGGAGTGGCCTATCATAAAACATTGTTTTACTTCCATCAATTTTAAAGCATTGTAGATACAGTTTGCCAATATCTCCATACTATGTTTTTTGGCAAGGGCTTCACTTTTTCCGTGTCCTGGAATATCAAAAGCAATGATTCTGAATTTGTGTGATAGTTGATTAGCAAATTCACCCCAAATGGCCAAAGATTCGAGGTATCCGTGAAGCAGAACAATAGGATCACCTTGGCCGATGTCCATATGATGTATTTTTTTGTTGTGTATTGTTAAAAAATTACTCATCCAATTTCAACCCATTTTTTTGCTTCTTTGAGATTGTTGAAGATTTGAATTTCCCAATCGGTTTTAATCATATATTTATTATACTCTTTAATTTGTTCTTTGATGTAATTGTCAGAGGTTATGAAAGCAACTTTTATCTTTTTATTAAAAAGAGTTTGAGAGTTGTTCATTGAGCCTATAATACCCATATCATATGATGTGGCTTTAAAATCTTCTACGTCCGAAAAATCAATAACCTGGTAGTCTAAGGAGTCAAAATCAGCATTACTTAATAAATAATTGTTAGCATCAATTAGGTCTTGTGATTTTACAATTCCTCTAAAGGTTATAAACACCCCTTTACCCTGCCATTGAATAGTAAATGTCATAATTTCTGATTATAGTTTTTTCACAAAATGATTTTAAATGATTCTAATGAATAACTATTTATTTGCCATAACCTTTTCAATTTCATCCACTTCTTTTGGGATATTTCCCATAAGGTTCACGGGTTTGTGAGCTACTAATATATCATCCTCAATACGAATACCTATATTTTCTTCAGGGATATATATTCCTGGTTCACAGGTCAGGACCATACCTTCTTCTAAGGTTACGGTTCTTTCCCCAACATCATGCACATCTAGGCCAATAAAATGGCAGGTTCCGTGTGGATAGTATTTTTTTACCAAGGGATTTTGTGGATCTTGATTTTCCACATCCTTTTTACTATATAATCCTAATCGGATATGTTCTTCTTGTAAAAGATTTTCAACTCTTTCATTTACACGGTTAATGGTTGTCCCGGGGGTGAGCCATCCAATAGCTTTTTTCATTACCCGTAAAACGGCTTCATAGCATTCTTTTTGTCGGGGTGTAAATTTCCCGTTTACAGGGATTGTTCTTGAACAATCGGCAGCATAGTTGGCATATTCGGCTCCAAAATCCATTAATAACAAATCTCCGTTTTTACATTCGCTATTGTTTTCTGTATAGTGTAATACACAAGCATTCTTTCCCGTTGCCACAATAGGAGGGTAAGCATGTCCGTTTGCTCTGTTCCATAAAAATTCATGAGTAAGCTCAGCCTCAACCTGGTATTCGGTCACCCCAGGTTTTACGAAATGCATAATTCTGTGAAACGCTTTTTCGGTAATATCACAAGCATTTTGCATTAACTTAATCTCTTCAGGCTCTTTTATCAGCCTGAGTTTTTTTAATAAAGGAGCTAACCGAAGAAAATCATGAGCTGGGAATTCGTTTTCAAGGGTTGTAATAAATCGTTCATCAGCACTCTTAACCTCGGGGTTGAACTTTGGGTTCTCTGATAAATTAATATAGATATTGTCTGCTTTTAGGGCTAATTCCCGAAAAACAGAATCAAAGGATGAAATAAATTTAACCGTTTCAATGCCAGATACTATTTGGGTTTCTTCGATGGTATATTTATGCCCTTCCCAAGTGGCAATTTTTTCATTACTTTCAATAATAAACAGGATCTCCCGAAGGCTTTTATCCGGATGATTGGGACATAATGTAAGAATCGTTTTCTCCTGATCGATACCAGTTAGGTAAAAAAGATCGGAGTTTTGCCGAAAAGGAAAATATTGATCTCCATTTCGGGGCATTTCATCATTTGAGTGGATTAGAGCGATAGAGTTGGGTTGTAAAAGTTTAATTAGTTTTTTTCTGTTCTTTACGAAAAGTTTGCTGTCCAACGGCATATATTTCATAACTTAGAATTATTTTAAATTATAGTGAATGTATAATTAAACGTTGAGTTTACATATTTAAAAAACTATATTTGTCTATATACTGGTCTATCTAATTTTTTCGCAAGATAATTAATGTTCTACTAAAATTAAATTTTATGAGCAGATTTTTCACTTCATCGATTGGGCAAAAATTTTTTATGAGTATTACGGGAATATTCTTAATGTTATTTTTAGTTGTCCATTTATCCATTAATTCACTGTTACTTATTGGTGATGGTGAGCTATTTAATGTAGCAGCCAATTTCATGGGGAGTAATTTCATTATGAAGATTATTGAGCCAATTCTGGCTTTGGGGCTTATCTTGCATATTCTTTATGCGACATATATTACCTTTAAAAATCAAAAAGCCAGGCCCCAAAATTATAAAGTAATAAACCGCTCCAAAACCGATTGGGCATCTAAAAATATGTTTATTCTTGGTGGATTGGTACTCATCTTTTTGGTAATTCACCTGGCTAACTTTTTCTGGCATGTTAAATTTGGTACTGTGGATGTTATCTCATACAACGGAGGAAAAGAAATTCATGATATATACAGTCTGGTATCAGGGCTTTTTATTAACTGGTGGTGGTATGATGTGATCTATATACTGGGTGCTGTTTTTCTATTTCTGCATCTTACCCATGGATTTTGGTCTGCTTTTCAAACGTTAGGATGGGATAATGACAAATGGATAAAACGATTAAAAGTTATTGCTTATGTCTATGCCATTATTATTGCCGGTGGTTTTGCTACCATACCTGTTTATTTTTTAATCAAATATATTATTATATAAAAGGAATAAAAAAATAACACATATACTATATGAGTAAATTAGACGCAAAAATACCAGAGGGGCCATTAGCCGAAAAATGGAACCAATATAAAGCGACCATGAAACTGGTAAGTCCAAACAACAAGAAAAAATTAGATATTATTGTTGTTGGAACCGGTATTGCCGGAGCACCTGCAGCTGCTACGTTAGCAGAGTTAGGGTATAATGTAAAATCTTTTTGTTATCAGGACACCCCTCGCAGGGCACACTCTGTAGCTGCCCAGGGAGGGATTAATGCCGCTAAAAACTATAAAAACGATGGCGATAGCGTTTATCGTTTATTTTATGATATGATCAAAGGGGGCGACTATCGTGCCCGCGAAGCGAATGTATACCGTGCTGCCGAAGTGAGTAGTGCGATTATTGATCAGCTAACCGCCCAGGGTGTGCCTTTTGCCCGGGAATATGGCGGTACCTTAGCTAACCGTACATTCGGAGGCGTGCAGGTTTCGCGTACCTTTTATGCACAAGGACAAACCGGACAGCAAGTATTGTTGGGAGGCTATTCTGCTTTAAAACGACAGGTGGCGAAAGGGAAAGTGAAAATGTTTAGCCGCCGCCAGATGCTTGATGTTGTTGTTGTTGACGGTAAAGCCCGTGGAATTATTACCCGGAATTTGGTTACTGGCGAAATTGAAAGACATGTGGCTCATGCTGTTGTATTGGCTACAGG
Source organism: Bacteroidota bacterium (assembly GCA_034189025.1). Classification (GTDB taxonomy): domain Bacteria; phylum Bacteroidota; class Bacteroidia; order Bacteroidales; family UBA12077; genus UBA12077. Next base: position 18,038 of record JAXHVS010000018.1, on the reverse strand, counting down.
TGGATACGGAACTATTTACTATTTGTCTACATTAGCCGTGAACTCAAACGGGTCTGCTGCATGGCAAGCTTACAAAAAAGGAGCTTTTTTTGGGAACCCCAGTTTTGTTCAGATTCATCCTACGAGTATCCCTGTTTTAAACGAATATCAATCCAAGCTAACGCTTATGTCGGAATCACTACGAAACGACGGGCGTATCTGGGTACCTAAAACAAAAGGTGATAAGCGTAAACCCAATGACATCCCTGATGAAGAAAGGGATTACTACCTTGAACGTCGATATCCAGCTTTTGGAAATTTAGTGCCACGGGATGTTGCTGCCCGCGCAGCCAAAGAACGGTGTGATAACGGATATGGTGTTGGTAAAACAGGGTTGGCAGTGTATCTTGATTTTAGAGATGCCGTGCAAAAACAAGGAAAAAAGGCTATTAAAGGCAAGTATGGTAACCTGTTCGAGCTGTATGAAAAAATAACAGGAGAAAGCCCCTATGAAACACCTATGATGATTTATCCTGCAGGGCATTATACGATGGGTGGTTTGTGGGTTGATTATAATTTAATGACCACTATTCCAGGATTATTTGCCATTGGCGAAGCCAATTTTTCTGATCATGGAGCCAACCGGTTGGGTGCAAGCTCACTGATGCAAGGTGCCGGTGATGGATATTTTATACTTCCTAATACAATATCAAACTACCTTGCCGATGAAATAAGAACCAAATTACCTTCAACGGATGCCCAGGAATTTGTTGATGCAGAAAATGCAGCTGTAGAACGGTTAAATAAATTTCTGAACATCAATGGAAAACAAACAGTAAAATCATTTCATAAACGTTTGGGAAAAATTATGTGGGATTATTGTGGCATGAAACGAAATGAGAAAGGACTTAAAAAAGCGCTGGAGATGATCGATGACTTGCAAAAGGAGTTTTGGAGTGATGTAAAAGTGCCGGGTAACCTTGATGAAATTAACCAGGAGCTGGAAAAAGCGTCCCGTGTAGCCGACTTTTTTGAACTGGCAAAACTTATGGTAAATGATGCATTAAATCGCAATGAGTCGTGTGGTGCCCATTTTAGAGAAGAAAGTCAAACCGAAGGAGGTGAAGCTCAACGTATAGATGACCAATACTCTTATGTTGCTGCATGGGAATACCAGGGTGACGATAAACCACCAAAACTGCATAAAGAAGAGCTGAAATTTGAAAATGTTGAAGTAAAAGTCAGAAGTTATAAATAAAATATCGATAGTATCGATTCAAAATAATTTAACGATATGAAATTAAAGTTAAGAGTCTGGCGTCAGGAAAACCACAAAGCCAAAGGAAAATTTGTTAAATATGAATTAGATGGCGTTGATCCGGAAATGTCATTTCTGGAAATGTTAGATGCCTTAAACGAAAAATTAATTAAAGAAGATAAAGATCCTGTTGCCTTTGAAAATGATTGTCGTGAAGGTATTTGCGGCTCATGTGGGCTTTATATTAACGGGTATCCTCATGGCAAGGGTAATAAAATAGCCACTTGTCAGTTACACATGCGAGTATTTAAAGATGGAGATACTATTACAATCGAACCTTGGAGATCCAAGGGATTTCCTGTATTAAAAGATTTGATTGTTGACCGCAATGCGTTTGATAAAATTATGTCTGCCGGAGGTTTTGTATCGATTGATGCAGGACAAGCTCCAGACGCAAACTCCATTTGGGTTCCCAAAGAAAATGCCGATAAGGCATTTGATGCTGCTGCCTGTATTGGTTGTGGTGCATGTGTTGCTGCGTGTAAAAATTCATCGGCTATGCTGTTTGTCGCTGCTAAGGTTTCTCAATTAGCATTGTTGCCACAGGGTAAAGTAGAGGCTAAACGGAGAGCACTTAACATGGTGGCTAAAATGGATGAGCTGGGTTTTGGAAGTTGTACTAATACCGGTGCTTGTGAAGCCGAATGCCCGAAAGGAATATCCATTGAAAATATTGCCCGTTTGAATCGCGAATTTTTATCTGCCTCCTTTTCCGAGTCTGAGTAATTATACTATTAAATATTGCTAAAAAACCCTGACAGAACTGTATTTGTCAGGGTTTTTAATTTCATGCCTATTAATTTTATGATTTCATGGTTTCCTCAACTTCTTCAACGGTAATAGGGATGCGTTTACCAAGCAATTGTGATCCATTTTCTGTTACTAGTAAGTCATCTTCCAGTCGAATACCTCCAAAGTTGATGTATTCTTTTTTAATTTTATCAAAGTTTATGAAATCTGTATTTATTTTTTCTGTTTCCCATTTATTGATAAGGTCCGGAATAAAATAAATTCCAGGTTCATTGGTAAGCACAAAACCTTCCTGAAGTTTACGGCCAAGTCGTAAACCACTTAATCCAAATTGGGTAGAACGTTTGATTTCATTATCATAACCAACATTATCTTCTCCCAGTCCTTCCATGTCGTGCACATCAAGGCCCATCATGTGTCCAAGGCCATGAGGCATAAATAAGGCATGTGCTCCTTCACGAACGGCATCCTGTGGATTACCTTTCATAATGCCCAGGTTGGTCAATCCTTCTGCTATGATTCTCGCTGCTTCTAAATGGATGTCGCGATAAGGAATACCTGGTTTTATTAAAGAAGTAACATGATCAACAGCATTCAATACAATATTATAAATATCTTTTTGTTTTTGTGTGAATTTTCCACCCACCGGAACAGTCCTTGTATTATCGCTTGCATAATGCATAGTCGTTTCAGCTCCCGTGTCAGTAAGCATTAATCTTCCCTCTTGTAATATATTACTGTGATCGTGGTTGTGAAGCGTTTCACCATTTTGTGATAAAATAATAGGGAAAGATAACATTCCACCATGAGCTAAAGCAATTCCTTCGACAGTTCCAGCAATTTCTTGTTCGTAAACACCGGGTTTTGCCATTTTCATAGCGGTGGTATGCATTTTATAGCCTATGGCAGCAGCTTTAATTAACTCTTCTATCTCATATTTGTCTTTTATTGATCGTAAGTCTACAACAGCTTTTATTAATTCAATAGAAACAAAGTTTTCAGCTTCGTTGTGGCTTACTTCTAGCAAATTACTAAACTGAATAATGGTGTCTCCTCTGTAAAATGGAAGCACATGAATGTTTCTGTTTTGATTGTTTGCATTGCGTAAATAATTCCCTAACTGACTAAAAGGTTCAGTGTTTTCAACGCCAATTTCAGCAGCTAACTCTTTTATGGTGGGTTGTGGCCCCATCCAGATAATATCATCAATAGTGAAATCATCGCCAAACAAATATTCTTTTCCTGAATCCAAATCAATTAAACCAGCCAGGTTGGGCATATCTAATCCAAAAAAATAAAGGAATGAACTGTCTTGTCTGAAATGATATGCATTATCTAGATAATTCATCGCTGACTCTTTATTACCTAAAAAAAGAACCAGTCCTCCTTTTAGCTTGTTTTTTAGGCGATTACGCCTTTCGATATAAACATCTTTTTTAAACATAATATATAAATTTATTTGATTATTAATGCGTTAAAATTTAAACGAATTTACGCCAGATTTTTGAGAAAACAAAGGACGCAAAAAAATCATTCATTTAATAATAAGGCCATTTTTTTTTGATAAAGATTGTTTGATATAAAAATTTAAACGGTAATATTGTCATAACTGCGAATTAAAGAAACGTTTGTGGGTTATGAACAGTAACATTCACAATATCAAGGTATAAAAATATAAAAATAAAATACGAATAGACTTGCATATTTTAATTTATTTGTTATATTCGCACTTTATTAACATGTTATTAACACTGCCTTGAAAAATAAAAATTATGCCTTACAGAAGACTTCCTAACACCGATAACTCAAGACAAAAGGCACTTAAAAATGCCTATACTAAGGGAAAAGAACTTACTCCGATGGATCTGGCTTTTAAGCAGAGCACTTTTCAACGGGTCCAATCTTTTCTTCCAAAATGGGAAAAAGCTATGACTGAATATAAAAATACATATGATATACAAACGAAAAATAATAAAGAATATCTTAAAAAATTAAAGAAGGCAAAGCTCTATATTTCCCACTTTATTCAGGTTTTAAATATGGCTATTTTACGTGGTGAGTTACAACCTGCTGTTAGAGATTTTTTTGGATTAACAGCCTTTGAATCTAAATTACCACCTTTAAATACCGAAACAGATATTATTGAGTGGGGCAAAAAGTTAATTGAAGGATCTACCGAGCGAAAATTAAAAGGACATACTCCTATAACAAATCCAACAATAGCTTTAGTGAAAGTCCATTACGATAATTTTTTGGAAGCGTATAAATTCCAGAAAACATTACAGAAAAATCACGGAAGAGCGTTGAGTCATCTTGCCGAGTTAAGGAAAGAGGCTGATGATATAATTTTAAACGTTTGGAATGAAGTGGAAGATACTTTTAAAAATTTACCCGATGATTTAAAACGGGAAAAAGCCCAAAAATATGGGGTGGTATATGTTTTTCGTAAAAACGAGATTGGCCGAATCAGTCTTTTTAGAAATGATGAGGCTAAAATAATTTAACTTACAACCTTTTTTTTTGGTGTTGTAGATAAAAAGAGTAAAAAAACAACGAAAGTAATATAATACTTACAAACAGATATCCATAAGAACCTTCTGAGGCTCCAAGGTTATCAATTTCTTCACTAACTTGATCAGCATAAAAATAGTAAAAAACTACCGCCATTGTATTGTTGATAAAATGCGCTAAAATAGGAATCCATATTGATCCACTGACATAAAATAGATAGCCAAATAAAACACCCAGAATCAGACGGGGGATAAATCCGTAAAACTGAATATGCATGAAACTAAAAAGAAAAGCAGCAATAAAAATTCCCCAGTGGATATTTTTTGTCCATTCGGCAAATAATCGTTGAAGAACACCACGAAATATTAACTCTTCGCCTAAAGCTGGCAATATGCCAATCATAAAAATATTAAACCACAAACTACCTAAACTATCCATCTTTAAAAATGCTTCTGTTAAAGCTTGAGCACTCGATTCTTTTTGTCTCATCCAGTTTTCCAATTCGCTTAAAAATGCGGGTAATTGCATTTTTGAATTGAGCATAGCAAAAAAATTGATGATCGGTAAGGCACTTATCATTATAAAAAATACTAGAATAACAGCATAAAAATGAATTGAATTAAATTTTAGGTAGCGTAAACTGTTTTGATGAAAAAAATAACCGATAATAAAAGCAGGAATAATAAATAATCCAATAGCCTGAATGGTTTGCAAGTATTTTAAAAATTTTAAATTATTGGGGTCTGAATAATTTGTTATTGTGGAAGAAAACTCGGCAAAGCTTAAATTAAACAAAGGAATAGCAATAGCAATGCCAATAATAAATACGATTAAGAATGAAGCAAGAATAATAAAAAGTGAAAAAATAAATTTTGAAAAGGGATGTATAGTTGATAATGAATTTTTCATGGATTATACTTTTAGGTAAATTTTAATAATTTTGCGCCTAATTTAATTATAATTATTCAAAAATTGATAAAAATTGGGAACATAGAATTGGGTGAAAAACCTCTTTTTTTAGCTCCGATGGAAGATATAACCGATCCTTCATTCCGCTTCCTTTGCAAGCATTTTGGGGCAGATGTAGTATATACCGAATTTGTAGCTTCCGAAGGTTTAATTCGAGATTGTAAAAAAAGTGCTAAAAAGCTGCAACTGTTCGATTTTGAAAGGCCTGCTGCCATTCAATTATACGGCCATCAGGTGGATTCGATGGTGGAAGCTGCAAAAATGGCCGAAGAGGCAAAGCCTGATTTTATTGACTTAAATTTTGGATGCCCGGTTAAGAAAATAGCCACCCGAGGAGCAGGTGCAGGAATGTTGAGAAATATTCCCTTAATGCTTGAAATGACCGAAGCAATTGTAAAAGCAGTAAATATCCCTGTTACCGTAAAAACCCGTCTGGGCTGGGATGATGAGAGTAAGATTATTGTACAACTTGCTGAACAATTACAAGATAAAGGAATCGCTGCACTGGCTATCCACGGTCGTACTCGTATGCAAATGTATAAAGGCGAAGCAGACTGGACCCTGATTGGAGAAACCAAAAATAACCCAAGGATAAAAATACCTATTATTGGCAATGGCGACATCAAAGATGCCGAATCGGCAAAGGCAGCTTTTGATAAGTATGGGGTAGATGCAATAATGATTGGCAGAGCTACCGTCGGAATGCCTTGGATCTTTAAAGAAATTAAAGATTACCTCGAAAAAGGTGAAATAATGAAACCTCTAACAATTAAGGAAAAAGTGGAGATTGCCAAATTACATCTTAAAAAATCTATAGAATGGAAAGGGGAGCCCCGAGGTATCTTTGAGATTCGACGTCATCTGTCGAATTATTTTAAAGGATTACCCCATTTTAAGGAAATCCGAATGAAACTTGTAACCTCCCTCGATGTAAATGTACTGCTCGAAACCCTTGATCAAGTAGCCGAAAAGTATGGTCACCTCGATGAATCACAGCAGGAAGATGATTATTCTTTTTTTCGGTATTAATTCCCCAATATTTATTTTTTAGATTAAGTTTTTTATTCTTAAACCTATTGTAAAGCATATGATTTTATGCTAAAAGTCATGATTTTTAATACGGAATGCACTAATTTTGTACAAAATTTAACAATTAACAACTTGTTATGACAGACAAAATGAAACGAACATCAATTTTTTTAATCAAAAAATTCAAATACGTGAATGATTAAAATAAATTCTAGTGAGTTCCTGAATGTGAAGAAATTTTTAGTTTCTTCATTTTCAATAAACTAAAAATTTAAAACAGATGAAACAAACAAAATTGTTCGAAGAATTTCCACCTGTTTCAACACAGGAGTGGGAAGATAAGATAAAAGCGGATTTAAAAGGCGCTGATTATGAAAAAAAGTTGGTCTGGAGAACCATTGAAGGATTTAGTGTTCGCCCCTATTATCGTGCCGAACACCTTAAAAATTTGAAGCATCTGAAATATGTTCCCGGCGAATTTCCTTACGTTAGAGGAAATAAAGTAAAGTCAAATGAGTGGTATATCCGCCAAAATATTGATGCTACGGATGCCCAGGAAGCCAATAAAAAAGCATTGAACATTTTAATGCGTGGTGTTGATTCCTTAGGTTTTGATTTAACAGCAATAGAAGAGTTCTCAGACTACGATTTTGAGAGTCTTTTAAAAGATATCTGTTTAAAAAGCATTGAACTTAACATTATGGGTGCACTTGCTGCTCACCCGTTTGTTGATTTCTTAAAAAATAAAATTAAGGTAGAGAATATTGATAACAATCAGGTAAAAGGCTCTGTTTGCTTTGATCCTCTAGCTCATCTTTCGTTACGTGGAAATTTCTGCAAAGCACAGGATGAGGTGTTTGAAACAGCAAAAGAGCTGATTGAAAAAGCGAAAGATTTTCTGAACTTTCGTACAATAGGTGTTAACGGAGAGATGTTCTGTAATTCCGGAGCATCAATTGTTCAGGAGCTGGGATTTGCACTATCCATGGGGAATCAATACCTGAATATTTTAACTGATAAAGGACTGGATATTGATACGGTAGCTCAGAATATTAAATTTAACCTTGGCGTAAGCACAAACTACTTTATGGAAATAGCCAAATTCAGAGCTGCACGAATGCTTTGGGCTAAAATTGTTGAAGCATATGAACCCCAAAATAAAGAAGTTGCTAAAATGAATATTCATGCAGTTACTTCTAAGTGGAACCAAACCATTTACGATCCCTATGTAAATATGCTTCGTGGAACTACCGAATCGATGTCGGCAGTACTTTCAGGAATTGACTCGCTTACAGTAACACCTTACGATGTTCCGTTTGAAAAGCCAACGGAATTTGCTGAGAGAATTGCCCGAAACACACAAATTATCTTAAAAGAAGAATCTTATTTTGATAAGGTAGTAGACCCTGCAGGAGGTTCATATTACATCGAAAACCTAACCGCCTCCATCGCTGAACATGCATGGAACCTGTTTAAAGAAATAGAAGATAAGGGAGGGTATATTGAGGCATTCAAAGCCGGAATAATACAGGAAAAAGTAAACGAAACGGCTAATAAGCGAAATCATAATATCGCATCCCGCAAAGAAGTTATACTAGGGGTTAACCAATATCCCAATGCTGAAGAAAAGATGGATGCTAAATACGGTGCTGATACGATTATCACTAAAGTAAATAAAAGGGATGATGCAATTGCAGAACCCTTAAAACCATACCGCGGAGCCGAAGAGATTGAGTTACTTCGTTTAAAAACCGACCAGTCAGCTAAAACGCCCAAAGTATTTTTATTAACGATCGGAAATTCGGCAATGAGAAAAGCAAGAGCTGGTTTTGCTTCAGGATTTTTTGCCTGTGCAGGATTCGATATTATCGATAATATTGGTTTTGATTCGGTTGAGGAAGGTGTAAAAGCCGCTTTGGATCAAAAATCTGACATTGTTGTGGTTTGTAGCTCCGATGATGAATACCCTGAAGTAGCCCCTGCAGTTTATGAACAAATCGGGAATAAAGCCATTACAGTAGTTGCAGGTTATCCTGCATGTGTGGATGATTTAAAAGCTAAAGGAATTAAACATTTTATTCATATAAAATCAAACCTGCTTGAAACATTAAAAGGTTTTCAAAAAGAATTAGGAATTGAATAAATAGATATTAGCCTGTTTGATGCAGGAAGTATGATTACTAATAATCAAAATACTAACAAAATGAAACCAAATTTTAGCCATATAGATTTAAATCTTCCCCAACCGGAACATGGTTCGGTAAAAGATTGGGAAAAACAAAATAATATTAAAGCCGAATGGACAACACCGGAAAAAATTGATGTAAAAAATGTTTATTCGGAAGATGACCTGGAAAATATGGAGCATTTAAATTATGCTGCAGGATTAGCACCTTATTTAAGAGGGCCTTACTCTGCCATGTATGCCATGCGTCCATGGACCATCCGTCAGTATGCCGGATTCTCTACTGCCGAAGAATCCAATGCATTTTACAGAAGAAATTTAGCAGCAGGGCAAAAAGGATTATCCATTGCCTTCGACCTGGCAACACACCGCGGATACGACTCTGACCACGAAAGGGTTGTTGGCGATGTGGGAAAGGCCGGTGTGGCTGTGGATTCTATACTGGATATGAAAATTCTTTTCGACCAGATTCCTTTGGATAAAATGTCGGTATCCATGACCATGAACGGTGCTGTTTTACCTATTATGGCATTTTATATTGTGGCCGGATTAGAACAGGGAGTACCACTGGAAAAATTAAGCGGTACTATCCAGAATGATATTCTGAAAGAATTCATGGTACGTAACACATACATTTATCCGCCAGAATTCTCAATGAAAATTATTGCCGATATTTTTGAGTACACCTCTAAAAATATGCCCAAATTTAACTCCATTAGTATTTCCGGGTATCATATGCAGGAAGCCGGTGCTACTGCCGATATTGAGTTAGCCTATACATTGGCCGATGGTTTGGAGTATTTACGTACCGGAGTAAATGCAGGCATGGATATTGATTCTTTTGCTCCACGATTATCATTTTTCTGGGCTGTTGGAATGAACCACTTTATGGAGATTGCCAAAATGCGTGCAGCAAGGATGTTGTGGGCAAAACTGGTAAAACAATTTAATCCTAAAAATCCAAAATCGATGGCATTGCGGACACACTCGCAAACTTCGGGATGGAGTTTAACAGAGCAAGATCCGTTTAACAATGTTGCCCGTACGTGTGTTGAAGCCATGGGTGCTGCATTAGGACATACCCAATCGTTACATACCAATGCCTTAGACGAGGCTATTGCTTTGCCCACTGAATTTTCAGCACGTATTGCACGTAATACGCAAATTTATATTCAGGAAGAAACACAAATATGCAGGGCGGTTGACCCATGGGCTGGCTCATATTATGTGGAAAAGCTGACCCATGAAATTGCGCATAAAGCATGGGAGCATATCCAGGAAATTGAAAAACTGGGTGGAATGGCAAAGGCTATTGAAACAGGTATTCCAAAAATGCGTATTGAAGAAGCTGCTGCAAGAAAGCAAGCAAGAATTGACTCTGGTAAAGATATTATTGTTGGTATAAATAAATACCGGCTGGAAAAAGAAGATCCTATTGAAACCCTCGATGTTGATAATACAGCAGTACGCGAAGCCCAGCTTAAGCGATTAGCAAAATTAAGAGCTGAAAGAAATGAAGAAGAAACACAGGCAGCATTGAAAAAAATTGAAGAATGCGCGGCTACGGGTAAAGGTAATTTATTGGAATTGGCTGTTGATGCTGCTAAAAAGCGTGCATCGTTGGGAGAAATTTCCGATGCCTGTGAAAAAATAGCAGGGAGATATAAAGCCGTTATACGATCAATATCAGGAGTATATATGTCAGAATCAAAAGATGATGCAAATTATCAGAAAGCAAAAGAGCTGGTGCAAAAATTTGCAGAAAAAGAAGGGCGCCAGCCACGTATTATGATTGCTAAAATGGGACAGGATGGACACGACCGTGGTGCAAAAGTAGTATCTACAGGTTATGCCGACCTTGGTTTCGACGTGGATATCGGGCCATTGTTCCAGACGCCCGCAGAAGCTGCTAAACAAGCGGTTGAAAATGATGTTCACATCTTAGGTGTTTCTTCATTAGCTGCAGGACATAAAACCTTAGTTCCTCAGGTAATTGAAGAACTTAAGAAACTGGGACGCGAAGATATTATGATTATTGTGGGTGGTGTGATTCCTACTCAGGATTATAAATTTCTTTATGATGCTGGTGTTGCCGGTGTTTTTGGCCCGGGTACTTCAATACCCGTTGCAGCTATAAAAATGCTGGAAATAATGCTGGACGATGAATCATAAAAAAATAAACATTTTTAAGAAGCCCGGCTTGTTAGTCGGGCTTTTTTTGTGGTAAATATAATTCAGCAGACGTTGAAAATTTAAAAAAAACATATAAAAGTACGCTTAATTTTCTTTAATTTTAAAAAGATAAAATATAACCTCTTATGATTATGAAAAAGGTATTTATCATTTTTTTATTTTACCCATTATTTTTTAATTGGTCTTTTGCTCAAAATATCCAGCAGATGCGATGGGATAAAGATTTCTATATTCATATAACCCTGGCCAATGATTCAAATTATATTATGAATATTGAAGAGCTTCATCACACCAGTATGAATGAACAACAGTCCGAATCATTTACCTACTTGCCAACCCGGTTGGATGATGAGTTTGTCCAACGTCTTAAAGGAAAACAAATAGACTCTGCCCGTTTTATTAACGAAAACCTTAGCCAGGATAAAACTCTTTGGAGTGCTTTACATCAATCATTAGGAGGAGGATGGGTTCATTTTATAAATTGCCTCTTATACTCTATCGAAACCGGATATCTTGATGTTAAGGCGCCACTTATGAAAAGGCCTGAGAGCAAATGGAAACCTAAACCCATGACAGAATCATATAAGAGAACCAGAAAGTGGACGTATTATGTGCCTGTAAATCAAAAGTATGCAATTAGAGAATATAAAAAGAAAAAATCAAATAATAATTTAGGGGATTTAAAAGATATCCCTGAAGATTTTATCCAGCTTTTTTTAAATACTAAAAATTCTGATTATGATGCCATGCGTAAAAATCCTTTAAAAAAGGACCAGGCAAAAATTGATTTAATAAAGATATTACTTGGAGCAAATTATCTGGGCGAAGCCCAAATTAAATATATTAAAAGCATGGTGCTTAAATCCATGGCACAATATGCTGAAAATAAGCTACCCTCGGTTATTATTTTTGACAATTTTAATGCTGCCGTTGCGATGTCGTTAAATGAAAAAGGATACCAGGTAGAAAAGGTTGTTTTCGCTGATGAAAAATATATTTCTATGGAAACCCGGATGGATAGAACAGAAAAAATTAAGACAATTGTTAACCAAATTAATGAAGTTAATAAAGAGGTTTTTCAGCAAAAGCTAAAAAGCTATTACAATTAATTTCGCATTAACTTTAACTTCCTTTGGTGTGAAAAAGAAGACTAATTATTTTTTTTTGTTATAAGGTATTTGGTAGTAAAAATAGTAGTTAGCCCCTAAATTAATCGCATTAATTCCGTTTCCATACCCGGGAATATCATAAGGTTGAAAATTAGGATTTCCCCCGTAAATTTTGATTTTTATTAAGGCACTCCATCCTAAATAAACATTATCAAAAATTTCTGCTTTTAATCCAAATGAGCCTTCTAACCAAAAAGTACTAACATTCTCCGAGGAGATATTGATGGGAATATTTCCCCAATGATTATCAACAATTGTTACATTATTTGCATCCTGACTAAAAGAAGATCTGCCAACTCGCACACCTACTCCTAAAAAATCAGTAGGATATTTTTTAAGCATATTGTAGTCAAAACCTAATTTGATAAAATGTCCCTCTGAGCTATAATTGTAGTTCTCTTTTTCGAGATTTGTATTTGAATAACCACCTTCGGCGACAGCAAAAAATTTATGGCCAAAATTAAAATCAACAGAGCCTTCCAGGGATAAACGTTCGGGTTTAAAAAGAAAATCAGAAAATCGTCCAATATTAACTCCTGCTTTCACACCATAAAAATGTAAAGGTTCTCTTTTTTCTTCTTGATTTTGCTTTGTTTGTTCCTGAGCAACAATCGCGAATGATAAGAAAAGAAAACAGGTGCTAAAAATATATTTTAAGCAGGCCTTGTTCATTGGTTGTAATGATGTTTTTTTCTAATTTTAGCGAATCAATATAGTTTTGTGTATAGGTAATGTTGTTGATTGTATAGTGAGTTACAAATCCACATTCGGCAGATAATAATACAAACTTTCGTTGATAAAAGAAGGTAATCGTATCATTGCCTTGAACCGGAATAGAAGAGAAAATAAAAGTAGTAGTATCGTTTGCAGGCGATAACATAAGCCATAAATTGTTATTTTCACCTTCGGTTTGGTAATGAATACTATCTGTCCATTCAGTTGAAAAAACATAGAGGCTGTCAATAAAACCTTCTACTGAAGAGGTGTCGGTTACACTCATCTCAACTTTCAGAAGGGTTTCGGTATCTAAATGACATTCATCATCGGTACAAGCAAATAATACTGTTAGTAATAAAGCAAGTAAGATGAATAGTTTTACTTTCATTTTTTATTCTTTGAATTTTTTGAGTTCCATGTTTTTGCCATCAAAAACAGCATATGTAAAATTGGTAATCCAGTCGCCTAAATTAATATACCTGGTTTTCTCGTTTAATTGCAAGTCCATAGGCAAATGGCGGTGCCCATAAATCATAAAGTCAAAATCTTTTGATTTTAGAATTTTTTTTGAATATAAGATTAACCACTCTTTATCTTCTCCTTCAAAAGGTTTTGTTTCTCTGGAATACCTACTGTGTGTTGACCATGTATTAGCAATCCATATTCCGATATTGGGATGAAAACGAGCAAAAAGCCATTGGGAAAAACGGCTGGCAAAAATTCTTTTTAATAGTTTATAGGAGTTATCACCAGGCCCTAACCCGTCTCCATGAGCCAAGTAAAAAGTTTTGCCATAATACTCTTTAACTACAGGGTTTTTATGTAAAATGATACCTGTTTCTTTGGGGAGATAATCAAAAATCCACATATCATGGTTCCCGCTAAAAAAATGAACCGGAATTCCTGAGTCGGTGATTTCGCAAAGTTTACCTAAAAAACGTGTAAATCCTCTCGGTATGGCTCTTTTATACTCGAACCAGAAATCAAATATATCGCCTAGTAGAATAATTTCTTTGGCATCGTCTTTTATCGTATCAAGCCAACGAACAAATCGTTTCTCGCGTAACAGGCTTTCTTTATAATTAGGAAGCCCAAGATGCACATCTGATGCGAAATATATTTTGTTTTTCTGAGTCAAAATCAATTAATTATTTTAATGCATATGCAAAGGTTTCATTTAATTCTTTTTTCGAAGGATTTACCATGACAATTTCTCCTTCGGGATTGATCAGGAAATTTGTAGGGATCTTTTGGACATTATAAATTCGTGCATAATATGATGATCTTCCGTTAATATCAATTACATTTATCCAGGGTAATTGATCAAAGTTTATTGATTTTATCCAGTTTTCTTTCTTCGTATCTAAAGAAACCTGGTAAATTTCAAATCCTTTAGGATGATATTTTTTGTATAAGTCCATTAGCTCCAGATTTTTGTTAATGCTTTCCCGGCTCCATGATGCCCAAAAACTTACTAAGATGTATTTAGCATGTAAAGCATTTAAGCTAATGGTATCGCCATTTTGATTTGGAAGCGCTATTTCAGGCATTCTGTTTATTTTTTTTGTTTGGGTAAGCTCTTTCAATTTGGCATTTGTTTTTGCTTGTTCATATCTTTTCATTAGATTCGTTTTATCGGCAATTAAGGCTTTAACATGTTGCGACTCGGGATATTTTTTTTCTAATGCCTCTGATACAAGCTTAATAAATTGTAAATCCCTGTTTTTATAAAGCACATAATTTTCTTCATCAAATTTTTGATATAAAGCCATGATGCTGGCCAGGCTGTTCATGTTTTCCAGGATAAAAGCAATAGATGAGTCTCGCTGACGGTCAACAATATTTACATATTTTTGATTCAATTCTTCTATTTGTTGATCATAATCAGGGGTATTCGGAATTTTTTCTGCAATTTTATTTAACGAATCGAGCTTATGCTTGGTTTTTTTTAATCGAAATTCTAATTCCTGCACCAACAAAGAGCCCTTAGAACCACTTATTTTTGCACGGCTTAAGTTGTTGGTGTCAGCTTCAATTTCTACTTTTTCTCCCGGTTCAAGCAATAAGGTTAAAAAATTATGGCCAGACAATGCAATATGATAAAACTTGGGATATGCTGATTTTGTTGTGAATTTAAAGGCTCCGTTTTTACCCAATTTCTTTTTATCCAACTCATTTGTAGTTCCCGAAACGTTGAGTTCTTTAAAATAAACTTCCTTATCTTCTCCGTTTTTTATTGTTCCTTTAATTTCAATTTTTTCTGAAGAGTCGCATGCTCCTATCAGTAAAAGTACGCTTAAATAAAAAATGATGCGTTTCATTCGAATATTTTTTGTTTTATTTTTCATTGTTAAGCTATATCCTAAAATTAACATTTAGGATAATTTTTTTAAAAGCCACTAAGTTAATCAAATATTTTCGAAAGTTCGGCTTTAAGCTGCTCTCCTCTTAAGTTTTTAGCTATAATTTTGCCTTGTTTGTCTAATAAAAAGTTGGCTGGGATACTTTGTACCTGGTACAGTTTTGCCGGAGCAGAGTTCCAGTATTTTAAATCACTTACATGTATCCAATTTAGCTGGTCTTTTTCTATTGCCTCTTCCCAGGCTGATTTTTTCTTGTCGAGCGAAACCTGAAATATTTCAAATCCCTGAGAATGATATTTCTCATAAACGTTAACCAGATGTGGATTTTCTACTCTGCATGGACGGCACCATGATGCCCAAAAATCTACCAGTACATATTTTCCCTTAAGGGATGATAGGCTGGTTGTATCTCCATTAGGATTAGGTAATTCAATTTCCGGAGCCTGTGCTCCAATGCCTACTCTATTAAGAGCTATTTCATTGGCTTTTATTTGCCTTTGTGCTTCTTGTACCTGTGTACTTAATATTTTTACAGGTTCAGAGGTAGGGTATTTTGATTGAAGTACCGAATCAATTAATTCAAAATATTGCAGATCTTCTACCGGGTCTAAAACATACCGGCGTGGGGCAACTTGCTGATAAAGTGCCATTAAACCTGCTAAAGAGCCCGAATTCTCTTTTATAAAATTTATCGTTCGATGTTTATGTTTTGCAATGACTGTGTCGGATAATTGGATTAATGAATCTTTAACTTCCTGAGTTAATGCTCTACTTCCAATGATCGATTGATAAAAAAGCCCTATAGAATCAATTTGTGAAATGGTATGGTCTAAATGTCTGCGTAATTCAAGGATCTTTTTTGAATCTTGAGAACCATCAATTTTTGCTGTTGATATTAAATTATCTACATCGGCATGGATGGTAATTTGTTCTTTTGGATTTATAATTAACGTTAAATAATTGCCAGGTGAAGTGCGTAAAGCATAAAATTTGGGTATTTGGGTATTTCCTTTAAAACGAAAATTTCCTTCATCGTTTAAAATCATTGAGTCGAGATAGTTTAATTGATCTTTTTGTAATTCTACAAAATATAATTTTGTTCCATTTGCATTATTTATTATCCCTGAAACTGTAAAATGTTCCGGTTCCGATTCGCACGATGTGATTAAAATCCCTGCCAGGATTATAAAAAATAACTTTTTCATACGAATATATTTTTAGTTAAACATTAATTTTATTTAATTCTTCTATCAATAATAATTTTGCTCTTTGTGGTTGAAAACGATATTTTGTTCTTTTCATTATCTGTCCCATAAAAAGTCCGATGATTTTTGATTTCCCGTTTTTATATTTTTCTACCTCCTCGGGGTATTCACTAATAATTTTTTTTATTATTGCTAAAAGTTCTGTTTCATTATGGTTTAACAACCACTTGTTGGATTTTGCCAGTTCAAAAGTAGTTTTATTTTTTGAAACAAGAAGCTTTGGCCATAAATTTTGATAGGCTGTTTCTCTTGAAATTTTATTTTGGGTAATCATGTTGAGTAAGGATATGATATTGGATTTTAATTTTTTATTATAGTAACTTTTTTCTGCATATTTTTTATCTGTTGATTTAAAAGGGCCTAACAGAAAATGTATGAGTTCCTGTTTATTTAAAATTTCGGGATAAACAGATTCAAAAATCATCGATAAATCATGGTTTAGACTAATTGTATAAGCAACATCTTTTTTGAGTTGATATTGTTGTATTAATCGTTGGAATCTTTTGGCAGGAAGCTCGGAGATTTTTGTTTTTAACGTATCAATTTTTGAACGAGTAATAGTTATGGGTAAAATATCTGGCTCAATAATGTAACCATAATCTGCAACAGATACTTTTTCCCTGCTAAATATAGTTTTGTTTTGTTGCTCATCAAAGCTTAGGGTAAATCCACGTTTAAATGTATTGTTTTTAAATTCATTTTTTTGTCGGTCAATTTCATATCTCAGTGCATATTTTAATGCTTTTGTTGAATTTAAATTTTTTATCTCATTGTATCCAATATTTTTGTTGGGCATGTTTACAGATATGTTTGCATCACAACGGATAGCTCCCATCTGCATCTTTCCCGAGCTGATATTAAGTTCTTTCGATAGAAATTTTAAATATTCTAAGAAGGACACTGCTTCTTCCGGAGATTTTAATTCGGGATAAGTAACCACTTCGGCCAGCGGAATACCTGCTCTATTATAATCAATCAATAGTTGATGATCTTTATAAATAAGTTTTGCCGAATCCTCTTCAAGGTGTATTTGTTTAATATTTATTTTTTTGATTTGTTTTTTATGATTGATGTATGTTATTGCTCCCTGTAAACCAATAGGATTTGCTTTTTGCGTTATTTGATATCCTTTGGGTAAATCAGGATAAAAATAAATTTTACGGTCGAATGTAATTTGGTGGTTTATTTTACAATTGGCTGCCAGGGCAAGGATAATCGTTAAGTCAATGGCTTTTTGATTTAACGATGGTAGCGTTCCGGGTAACCCAACAGTAACCGGACTAATTGATTGGTTTGGTTTTTGCTCGAAGGTAACTGGTTCGTCTGAAAACAGCTTGGTTGCTGTTTTTAATTGTATATGTACCTCAAGCCCTATTCGAATTGTAAAGTTCATCCATTCGAAATCTAGTAAATATTGACGAAATTAGAGAAAATCAAATTATTTTTATTCAATTTCACTCAATTTCACAAGTTTAATCCCTGCCTCTTTCATTTTTTGCAGGGCTTTATCTCCGTCTCCTTCGTTAACATTTACCGGCCGGATAGCATCCGTTATAACAAATGTTTCAAAGTTTTCTCTTACTGCACTTT
>JAXHVS010000017.1:0-4476 GCA_034189025.1 Bacteroidota bacterium | reverse complement strand
TTTTGGGCCAAGCCAAAAAAGTGGATAATAAATAGCTTATTTACTATAATTATTAAAAGAATTATTACAATTATGAAACTCTTACTTTGATAAAAATAGTTTAGAACATTAACTTTTATTTAAAACAGGAAAATTATGATGAGGCGGAACGAATCCTACAAAACATTGTTAAAAAATAATTTATCTATACTTTTGATGCGGAGGAAATGCCAAAACAAATGGGTTAAACTTTTTTTCGCCAACGGAGAAAAAAGAAGATAGCCAATATACTTAGAATTATAAAAGCACTACCTGTTATTAAATATTTTTGGTAGTTTGTAAAAAGCGGCGTATCGTCTCCAATAACTACATATCCAGCCCAAAAGTAGGGATGTGCTTTCAGCGGATCGGCATTTTCAAGAAAATCAAGTTTAGCCTGTCTTAATGCTTCTGCTTTATTTTGTCCGTTTTTTAGGTTCTGATAAAACCGAGTCATTAAATCTACGCCCGATTTATCTTCAACCGGCCAAAGCGTCATGATAATGGATGGGCAACCGGCATAAATAAAACCACGGGCCAGGCTAATAACTCCTTCGCCCCGCTGTAATTTGCCACTTCCGCTGTTGCATGAACTTAATACCGACATCCGGGAGTTAAGTTTCATGCTGTAAATTTCGTACGTGTTTAGTAATCCATCTTCCAGGGTATCGTTTTTTTGCGTAAAAGCCATTTTCGAATACATTGGATTCTCATCATCAATAATGGTGTGCATAGCTAAATGGAGAATATCATAATCCGGAGCCACCGTTTTAAATGTTTCCTCACTGGCTTCAAAATCCAAATATGCATCTCCTCCAATAATTTGAATTACATTTTCAGCCTCCTCTTTAATCCCTTTTAAAGGGAAAAGTTTTTCGCGGTATTGCTGACGTATCGAAAGGGCATCTTTGGTAAGGTTATCTAAATTGTTATAGGTTGGTGCAAAAGCACTTAACCGCTTTTTTGCTGTTTTAGACTTATGCTCTTTTTCGAAAAGCAATGTGGCTGAATAGGAGTAGCTTAACTGATGATTACGGATTATATATGCCTGTTGCCTGTAGTTTATCCGTTCGGATGGTTTTATTTGTTCAATTAAAATATCAAATGGGAGATAGGCTAATTTATGATCAGGAACAATAATTAATTTTTTATGGCTGAGCTCTTGTTTAAAAGGGGCAATTAATTTTTGATACAGATAAAATGAGCTTTCCTGAAATTGGGTAAAATCATCCTGGGTATGATTGGAAAAGTTATTATTTGACAGTGCTCCCAGCAAAAAATCAAGATTCTTTTTAAAGGTATCGTTAAGCTCTGTTTCGTACAACTTTATTTCTTTTTTGCTTACCATTAAGCTGTAAAGCTTATCGTGGGCATAGCTATATTCCAGGATTACTTCGTTGGCTGCCAGTTTATTTTTAACAAAATCGAGGCTTACAATTTCCTGACTGTATTTTAAATTATGATATTCAGGATATTGATCTTCTAATAATGCAATTAATTCGGTATAACTTTCTTTGAGTTCAAACAGGTTTTTATTCCAATAAGCCATTTTCTTCGAATCAGGATTTTCCCGTTTGTTTTCTTCGTAAATTAGCTCTTCGTAATAATAAATTTCTTTTTCGATTTGATTTTCTTTTTGCTTAAGCGAATCGGGAATGTTTCCTACCGTTAAGGCCTGGTTTCCTTTAATGGCCTCGAGCAATACGGCCGATTTTCCCGATTCTATAAAATGAAATGCATGTTGTAGAAAAATTTCACGGTTGCCTAACTCAGAAGCATTATAGCAGGTTTCTATGGCCTTTGAAATAATTTCTCCGGTATTTTGTACCAGTTGTAATTTGCTTTGTTCATTTAAATATCCGGTACGGATTTTATTGGAAGTTTCAATGGCCAGTTTAAACGTGCGAATACTTTGCCGGTACAACTCCAGGTCATTTTTTTGTTTTGCCAATTCCGAAAGTGCTGTAGCTTTATTTTTTAATACATCCAGCAAATGCGTTTTCGATAAAACATCCTCAATGGTTGGATTGGCCGAATAAGAAGTGTCGTTAAAATTACCGGAAATAGATAGTAACGCCTTTTGGTAAAAATGGAGCGCTTGTTCGAAATGCCGGTTTTGATGATAAAAATATCCGATATGATTGTAGCTTTCGGAAGTTTGTGGGTTTCTTTCGCCAAAATTTTTTAGATTAATGGCCAGTGCTTTTTGAAAATAGGGTAGCGCTTCCTCGTTGCGGTTTTGTTTGGCTAAAAATTGAGCATATTTACTGTAATGCAGCGAAAGCCATAAGTTGGTGTTGCTAAAATTATCCTGGATGGTATGAATTGCTTTTAAATAATACTGCTCGGCTTTTTTTGTTTCTCCTAAGTTTTCGTAACAAATTCCAAGATTAGCAAATGTTGAATAAGATAATTTTTTTTCAATTTTTAAATCCAAGCTTTTATTGTAATAATCAATTGCATTTTCAAAATCATTATTTAATCTGTAAATATTTCCTATGTTATTATAAGTTGATGAAATTTGTTTTTGATATTTTTTTGTATCCTTTTCAAATATATCTAATGCTCTAAAATGGAAATCTTTTGCTTTGGCATAATCCTGCTGGATAAAATAGATGTTGGCCTTATTGCCATAAATATAGGCCAGCAGCCCGGTTTTATTTTTTTTACGGTAGATATGCTCGGCCTGGTTATAATAGGTAAGGGAAGAGTCGTATTTTCCCCATAATTTGTAAATGATTCCCATACTTTGGTAGGCATGGGCCAGTGAAATGGAATTGCCGGTATCTGTTTTTTCATACAGTTTAATGGCTTGTTGGGTATGCCACAGGGCGCTGTCTAATATGCCCTGCCTGCCATATATTACACCATGGGTATAGTGTTTCTTTGCCTTTTTTTCTAATTTCAGACTATCGTTACCAAATGCAACTGCTGGTTGAGTTAAAACCAGGCTTACCCAAAGGAAAAATACAAATAGTACAATTTTTTTTAACATACCCGTTAAATTCTATCCTTATATACTAAAATTAAAGGAAAAAGTTTAATTTTTTTACAAATGTAACTTTCAGATTTTTAGCAAGATAAAAAAATAAATTAAAAAAAATGAAAAAAAGTTGAAAAATGATGATCACAATTTGTCGTTTTTCGGAACATATAAGTGAGAAGACATTAATAATGAATTTTTGTAAAACTTAAATCAATTAAATTAAATTAATAACATTATGAAAACATTAAAAAACCTATTCCACAACGAGAACAACCAAAAATCAATGAACCATTTTTCCAATGCCTTAGATTATAATTCTCTTTTAATGATAAAAGGCGGAACCGAGCCTGATGAAGATTTATGGCCTCCGATTGATGAAGACGATCTTGACGATGGAGGTGACGATAGTGGGGATAAAACTCAAGGCTAATAGTAAAAATAGAATAGATTCATCAGTTTTTTAAACCCAGGGATGTGCAGGGTTGGTTTTATCCTATTTTATAACAACAATTGAAAACTAATTTTAAAGCTACATTCAACGCTGATTAAGCATTGTTAGAAAGTTCGTATTATATTGTTTGTGCTGTTATTAAAATATAAAATAATAAAAAAAATATATCACTTAAAATACTGGCACAAACTTTAATACTAACAAAAAAATGATTTATAACATCATACCTTAATATCATGAAAAAATTATTTATTATTTTAACTGTAGCTACCTTTACTTTTTTAGCTTGTAGTAAATCGGATGAATCTAATGAAATGGATGAACAATTTACTATAGATGCTAAGTTAGAGTTTTCTGTTTTTAATACCCAAAATGAAGATTTACTAAACCCAGAAAATTCAAATCATTTGAATACATCAAAAATTAAAATATTATATGTAATCAATGACGAAATACAAGAAGTTTATGACCCAAATGCGGATAATCCAAGAAATTTTATGCTTTATAAGCATGAATCTGAGTATAGAATTAAAATTTTTCTAAATCATTCAGAAACAGCGGATAAACCAATTACCTATATTCAGTGGAACGATAGCGATACAGATACTATAGAAGTGTCATATCAAAGAACTCAAAATGCAATCCTGCAGAATATTATTTGGTTAAATGGAGAACAAATTTGGGAACGAGGCAATAATACAGTTGACCCATATTTTTTATTAACAAAATAGCTGCTGTTAGTACGGTTGGTAATAAAAACAGGACTAATTTTAAAGCTACATTTAACGCTGATTAAGCATTGTTAGAAAGTTCGTATTATATTGTTTGTACTTTTTTGACAATATTTTAACGCTGGTGATAATGTATTTAACTATAAAACAGGAAGGGTCTACAATATTAAATCTTAAAAATAAAAATCATGAAAAATTTAATTTATTTAATAACAATCATCATGGGATTACTTGCATGCGATAAAGATAAAAATGATGATGTCCACTTTTTTTTGGATACAAGCATTAGT
>JAXHVS010000016.1:0-10953 GCA_034189025.1 Bacteroidota bacterium | reverse complement strand
AAGATGATAAAGCACGCTCAATTTCCTTACGTAAAGAATCGTTAAGCAAGTTTCCGTCAGGGCTGGGGCTTTCTTCGCTAAGCAACACTTCGTACATATTACCATCTTCGTCTTCGGTAAGTGGGGCATCCATACTAATATGCCGGCCTGAACTACGCATGGCATCTTTAATATCTCCAGGTGCCAGCTCAATAGCTTTAGCAATCTCGTTAATCGAAGGTTCTCTTTCATACTTTTGTTCAAGTTTGGACAGTGCACGGTTTATTTTATTGATCGAGCCGATTTTGTTTAATGGTAAACGAACTATTCTTGCCTGTTCTGCTAAGGCTTGTAATATAGATTGTCGTATCCACCAAACGGCATAAGAAATAAATTTAAAACCTCTGGTTTCATCAAATCGTTTGGCAGCTTTGATAAGTCCAAGATTTCCTTCGTTAATTAAATCGGGTAAGCTAAGTCCTTGGTTTTGATATTGTTTAGATACCGAAACGACAAAGCGCAAATTGGCTTTGATAAGTTTTTCTAAAGCATGATTATCTCCATTGCGAACTTTCCTTGCTAACTCAACTTCTTCTTCAGCAGTTAAAAGATCAACTTTCCCAATTTCATGCAAATACTTATCTAAAGAGGCAGTTTCTCGATTGGTAACTTGCTTGATAATTTTTAACTGTCTCATTCTTTTTGTAAAGGGTTATTAGCTTTATTAAAACGTTACTTACAGTCGAATTGTTACAAATATATTCAAATATGTGTACAAAAATACATGATTAAATTATTTTTTTATTTTTTTACTCTCTTTCCTATAAAATAAATTTTTCTTGAAAAAATACTCTCTAAATTTTTGGTATTTGTGAATTAATCTGTAATATTGCATTGTTTTTCCAAAGAAACAATTGTTAATCAACTCCTTCAGTAAAAATCATTCGTTTTACTGGCGAAATCAATAAAAAACAAATAATATTCATAAAATACTTAATAAAAATAACTAATTTCCATAGTAAAATATGTATGACATTCTTGAATTGAATAAAAAATTGGTAAGTGAATTACGCGAAATTGCAAAATCACTCCAAATTAAAAAAGTTGAATCGCTTAAGAAGCAGGATTTAATATACAAAATTCTTGATCAACAAGCTATTAATGCCACCAGCGATTCCAAATCCGATAAAAAATCTTCAGGGCGAAAAAGAAGCAATGTGCAATCACAATCTAATACAAAGACTGATGCTTCAAGAATTTCCAGAAAACCGAAAGAAAAATCTGAGCCGATAAAAAATTTGCAAAAACCTGAAGATAAAAAAGAAGTTTTAGCAAAGGAAACAAAATCTAAACCGGAAGAAGCTAAAAAAGTTGTTGAAAAGAAAGACAACAATTATAATGAAAATAACCGGAGAGGGCCATCACGATCATCGAATAACTATCAGAAACGATCGCAAGATAAAAGAAACGATCGCTCCTTCGAATTCGACGGAATTATTACTAATTCCGGAGTTTTAGAAATAATGCCTGATGGTTACGGCTTTTTACGTTCATCAGAATTTAATTACCTTAATTCTCCTGATGATATCTATGTTTCACAGTCGCAAATTAAACTTTTTGGTTTAAAAACAGGAGATACCGTTGAAGGTACTATTCGTCCTCCTAAAGAAGGAGAGAAATATTTCCCGTTAATTAAAGTAGAAAAAATTAATGGGCGTAGCCCTGATTTTATTCGCGATAGAGTCCCTTTTGATTATCTTACACCTCTTTTTCCAGAGCAAAAATTTACTTTAAATAATAATAAAAACGACAAGCTATCCACCCGTATCGTTGATATGTTTTCTCCAATAGGTAAAGGGCAGCGTGGACTAATCGTAGCTCAACCTAAAACAGGGAAAACAGTTCTTTTAAAAGAAGTAGCCAATGCTATTGCGGAAAATCATCCCGAAGTATATATGATTGTTCTTTTAATTGATGAAAGGCCTGAGGAGGTTACTGATATGGCGCGTAGTGTTAATGCAGAAGTAATTTCTTCTACCTTCGACGAACCAGCCGAACGACATGTGCGAGTAGCAAATATTGTATTGGAAAAAGCTAAACGATTGGTAGAATGTGGACATGATGTGGTAATTTTACTCGATTCGATTACCCGTTTGGCCAGAGCTTTCAATACCGTATCTCCCGCTTCAGGAAAAGTATTATCCGGTGGTGTTGATGCTAATGCACTGCATAAACCAAAAAGATTTTTTGGAGCAGCCCGTAATATCGAAGAAGGTGGGTCGCTTACAATTCTTGCCACAGCACTTACAGATACAGGCTCTAAAATGGATGATGTTATTTTCGAAGAATTTAAGGGAACCGGTAATATGGAATTACAACTCGACCGGAAACTTTCGAATAAACGTGTTTACCCTGCAGTGGATATTACAGCTTCAAGTACTCGTCGTGAAGAGTTGTTGCTTGACAAGGAAATGTTAAATAAAATATGGATTCTTCGTAATTATCTAACCGATATGAATTCGACTGAAGCGATGGAGTTTTTACGCGACAGGTTATTAAAAACGCAAACCAACGAAGAGTTTATTATCTCGATGAATGCTGATTAAATGTTTAACAACACATATTTAGCTAAAATGCGGGCTTGAGTCCGCATTTTTTGTTGTAAATAAGACAAATAGGTGTTTATTTGAAATGAAAATGAATAAGTTCTTCAGTTATCTATTTTTTTATTTTCACTGCCAAAAATGAGAATTTTATTTTAATTTTGTAAGTCCATTTTATTAGCCTTACCTATTCATAAATATAACCTTTTCAAATATTTGTGAAAAGTATAGGCTAACCTTAACAAGAAATAATAATTTCTTTGTTAAAAGATTTATTCACGCAATGTATGAATGAATCAGGTTAGGTTAAATATCTTTTAATAATTAAATTAAGGAGTTAGAAATGTCACAAAAAAAGAAATTTATAACCTGCGATGGTAACTATGCAGCGGCTCATGTAGCTTATATGTTTAGCGAAGTTGCAGCGATTTATCCAATTACACCCTCCTCAACTATGGCAGAATATGTTGACGAGTGGGCGTCTCACGGAAGAAAAAATATTTTTGGCGATCAGGTACAAGTTACCGAAATGCAATCTGAAGGTGGTGCTTCAGGTGCTGTTCATGGTTCTCTGCAATCAGGAGCCTTAACCTCAACTTTCACCGCCTCACAGGGATTGTTACTAATGATTCCCAATATGTACAAAATTTCCGGTGAATTATTACCCGGTGTATTTCATGTAAGTGCACGTAGTTTAGCCGCTCACGCATTATCCATTTTTGGCGATCATAGCGATGTAATGAGTACTCGCCAAACAGGATTTGCTATGTTGGCTACCGGTAGTGTACAAGAAATTATGGATATTGCAGGTGTAGCTCATTTAGCTGCTATCAAATCTCGTATTCCTTTTGTTCACTTTTTTGATGGTTTTAGAACATCTCATGAAATTCAAAAGGTTGAATATTTTGAAAATGATGATTTGGCTAAGTTTATCGATTATGATGCATTGCAAAAATTTAGAGACAATGCTTTAAATCCCGAACATCCTGTAACCAGGGGTACTGCCCAAAATCCTGATATCTATTTCCAGGCTCGTGAAGCTGCAAGTAAATTTTATGATCCTGTACCAGATATCGTTGAAGAATATATGCAGGAAATAACCAAATTAACTGGTCGTGAATATCATCCATTTACTTATTATGGTGCCGATGATGCCGAAAATATTATTGTTGCCATGGGATCGGTTACCTCAACCATTAAAGAAGTGGTTGATTATAAAATTGCTCAGGGCGAAAAAGTGGGTTTAATATCGGTTCATTTATATCGTCCATTTTCTGAAAAATATTTCATGAAAGCGTTACCTAAAACGGTAAAAAGAATTGCTGTTTTAGATCGTACCAAAGAAACCGGAGCAAATGGTGAACCATTATACATGGATATTAGAGAATTATTCTATGAAAAAGAAAATGCGCCAATGGTAGTAGGTGGCCGATATGGATTGAGCTCAAAAGATACCACTCCGGCACATATTATATCTGTATATGATAATTTAAATTTACCTGAACCTAAAAATCACTTTACATTAGGTATTGTTGATGATGTTAAATTTACCTCTTTACCTATATTACCGGATGTAAGTGTTGTTCCTAAAGGAACATTCGAAGGTAAATTTTATGGTTTAGGTTCTGATGGTACCGTTGGTGCTAATAAAAACTCTATTAAAATTATTGGTGATAGTACTGATAAATATGCTCAGGCATATTTTGCTTACGACTCTAAAAAATCAGGTGGTATAACTGTTTCTCACCTTCGCTTTGGAGATCAACCGATACGTTCAACCTATTTAGTGGGTACTCCTGATTTTGTTGCTTGTCACGTACCTGCATATCTAAAAAAATATGATATGCTTAGAGGAATTAAAAAGGGTGGAACTTTCTTGTTGAACAGTATCTGGGATACCGAAGAAACAAAAAATCATTTCCCTGATGCAATGAAGAAAACCCTTGCAGAAAAAGAAATCAAATGTTATATTATAAATGCAACTAAAATTGCAGATGAAATTGGTTTAGGAAATAGAACCAATACCATTATGCAATCTGCTTTCTTTAAAATTTCTAATGTAATCCCTTACGATAAAGCAGTAGAAGAAATGAAGAAAGCTATTGTTAAAACCTTTGGACGTAAGGGAGAAGATGTGGTAAACATGAATAAAACTGCTGTTGACAGAGGCGGTGATGTAGAAGAAATTAAAATTCCTTCTGAGTGGAAAAATATTGAAGTGAAAGCAGAAACTGATACTAGAGATATTCCTGATTTTATTAAAAATGTAGTTGAGCCAATTAATGCACAAAAAGGAGATGATCTTCCGGTTAGTGCTTTTGCTGGACGTGAAGACGGAACCTTCCCTGCAGGAACAACAGCCTATGAAAAACGAGGTGTTGCCGTTACTGTTCCCGAATGGATTCCAGATAATTGTATCCAGTGTAACCAGTGTGCATATGTTTGTCCTCATGCTGTTATTCGCCCATTCCTATTAACTGATGAGGAGGTGAAAAATGCTCCTGAAGGAACAACTACTATTAAAGGAAAAGGTGGAATTAAAGAATATAATTTCCGAATACAGGTAAGTGTACTTGACTGTACCGGTTGTGGAAATTGTGTGGATGTTTGTCCTTCTCCAACCAAGGCATTGGAAATGAAACCATTGGAATCTCAATTAGAAGAAGATAAACGTTGGGATTATATGCATAATAAAGTGGGATATAAGGACACTGTTTTACCTAAAGAAAAAACCGTTAAAAACAGTCAGTTTGCCCAACCATTATTCGAGTTTAGCGGTGCTTGTGCTGGTTGTGGTGAAACTCCTTATATCAAAACCATTACTCAGCTCTTTGGCGATCGAATGATGATTGCTAATGCTACCGGTTGTTCTTCAATCTATGGTGGTTCTGCACCATCAACTCCATATTGTGCTAATAATGAAGGATACGGGCCAGCATGGGCTAATTCCTTGTTTGAAGATAATGCCGAGTATGGTTATGGTATGGCTGTTGGAGTTGAGAAATTGCGCCGACGAATATCAGAAAAAATGAATGCTGCCATGAATGAAGTATCAGCAGAAACAAAGGCTGCATTTAAAGAATGGATTGAAAACATGGCAGATGCTGAGAAATCGAAAGTTGCCTCAGCTAAAGTTGTTGAAGCTTGTAAAAAAGAAAATCATCAGTTAGCCAAAGATATCTTACAATTAGAACAATACCTTGTTAAGAAATCTGTTTGGATTATCGGTGGCGACGGATGGGCCTATGATATCGGTTATGGTGGGTTAGACCATGTGCTGGCATCAGGTGAAGATGTAAATGTTCTGGTTTTGGATACCGAAGTTTATTCTAATACCGGAGGACAGGCATCTAAATCAACACCTGCAGGTGCTGTGGCTAAATTTGCTGCTGCAGGTATGCGTGTGCGTAAAAAAGATTTAGGAATGATGGCTATGACTTATGGATACGTATATGTAGCTCAGGTTTCTATGGGTGCCAGTCAAAACCAATACTTTAAAGCAATTAAAGAGGCCGAAGCCTATCCGGGGCCATCCATAATTATTGCTTACTCTCCATGTATTAATCATGGATTAAGAGCAGGAATGGGAAAATCGCAGCAAGAGGAAAAACTGGCTGTTGAATGTGGATACTGGCATAATTATAGATTTAACCCATTATTGGAAGCTGAAGGAAAGAATCCTTTTATAATTGATTCTAAAGAACCCGATTGGAGTAAATTCCAGGATTTCTTGAAAAATGAGGTCCGTTATACTTCACTTTCTAAGTCATTTCCTGATATAGCTGACGAACTTTTTGTACGTGCTGAAGACGATGCTAAATGGAGATATAATAATTATAAACGTTTAGCAGCTTACGACTATTCAAAGTAGTTTAATAAATATTTAAATATAGATAAAGCAGGTTATAAAACCTGCTTTCTTTATGATTTTTTTTGTGGAAGATTAAATGAACTTATTGTCAATTAACTTGTTTTAATAGAAAGAAAATTAAAATCCCAGCAATTATGGCCAATTTATCAACAAATTATTTAGGTTTGAAATTAAAAAATCCGATTATTGCCGGAGCTTCTAACCTTTCCACAAGTATCGAAAAGGTAAAAGCAATGGAAAAAGCCGGTGTGGCTGCCATTGTTTTTAAGTCCCTTTTCGAAGAACAAATAAACCTGGAAGCCGCTGAACTGGACGAAGATCTCGAAGCATACAATGAACGACATGCCGAGATGATAACATTATTTCCAGATATGGAACATGCCGGCCCTCAGGAACATCTGTTATATCTGAAAAAGGTAAAACAGAACACCTCTATCCCGATTATTGCCAGCTTAAATGCTATTTTTGAAGAAACGTGGGTAGAGTATGCTCAATTAATTGAAGAAACAGGAGTGGATGCTCTTGAAATTAATCTATACCAAGTTCCCAAAGAATTTGAGATAACCAGTAAAGAGACAGAAGAAAAACAGTTGGAAATTGTAAAATCGATTAAAGAAGCAGTAAAAATTCCTGTAAGTGTCAAAATTAGCTCTATCTACTCCAATCCATTAAATTTTATAAAAAAACTCGATGCATTGAAAGTAGATGGGATTGTTATTTTTAACCGGCTTTTTGAACCTGAGATCGATATTCATGATGAAAAACATACTTTTCCGTTTAATCTCAGTAATAAGGGAGACTATCGGTTGGCACTGCGTTATGCCGGATTGTTGCATGGACAGATAAATGCTGATGTTGCAGCTGCCTCCGGTATATTTGATGGGGATGAAGTAGTGAAACTTTTGTTGGCTGGTGCGGATACCGTTCAGGTGGTGAGTACATTGTATAAAAATAAAATTGAACATGCTACCCAGATGATCCGTCAGATCAATGACTGGATGGACGAAAAAGGATATGAAAAAATCGATGACTTTAAAGGTAAACTGGCCCGGAAAAACACCAAAGACCCCTTTGTTTACTTGAGAGCCCAATATGTAGATGCGCTGTTAAACAGTTCTGATAAGATTATCAAGAATTTTCCTGCAATGTAGGGATATCATATTTTATAATTAATGCCTAAGTTGAACGATATGAGTAAAACGAAATAACGCTTTACTTAGGCTTAACCCCGACATAGAAATTGTATGTTTTCACAGAATGAGTGAAGTAAAAACTTTACTATTTTTTCGTCGTGAGTGAGACCTTTAGCTCATGGCCAAAGGGAATAATCGCTCAATTTGGGTAATAATCACCTGTTAATATTTTATAGGTGATTTTTTTTGATTTTTTTAGGTTATAATGTTGTAAACTAAAAAAACTTTACTATGTTTGCAACCTTATTTTAAACCAACATTTTTTCTAATATGACTAATGAAGAGAGACTGAAAAAACAAAAAGATCTTATCGAAAAGATTGGCATTTATTTTGATAAAGAAGGTTTTCAACCTATTGCAGGTAGAATTCTGGCCTTACTTATGGTTATGGATAAGGAGCGATTTACTTTTGATGAGATTGTTGAAGAGTTGCAGATTAGTAAAAGCTCGGCAAGCATTACCTTACGAAACCTGGAGATGAGAGGAGATATTGAATATATTACACTCCACGGGGAACGTAAACGATACTTTCAGATTAATAGAAAAGATCCTTTTTCTGTAATAGATGAGTTTGAAAAGAAAATTTCAAAGACCAAAGAGACCTTAAACTATGTACTGGAATTAAAAGAAGATCAAAATTCGCCCAATGCTGTATTTTTTAAAGAACTCAGAGATTTAACGGAATTGCTCTTAAGCAGTTTTGAAAAATGCAAAGAAGAATATAAATCAAACAAAAAAAATAATATTTAATAATTAACAAAATGAATGATTGAATTATGAAAAGAATATTCTTATTCCTTTTAACCATAGGATTAGTTGGAACTGTTGTTGCGCAGGAAGAATCCTTTTCCTTCACTTTACAGGAAGCGCAGGAGTATGCATTGGAGCATAATAAAACTTTTTTAAATGCCCAAAGTGATATTGCTTTAGCTGAAGAAAAATATAAGGAAGCCCGTGGAACAGGATTACCTCAGGTAAATGGGGCAATGGACTATACCACCAATTTTAATTACGAATTTGAATTTGCCATGGGTGGGGGGACCACCGAGTTTGAGTTTGAAAACCCCCAATTTTTAGATCAGGGAGATATGGAGGTGTTACAGGCTTTAGGGCAAATGTTTGGACCTTCAGAAGGATCAACAATTGTTATGGAAGACCAGGCCAACGCCAGCATACAGGTTTCTCAACTTATTTTTAGTGGGCAGTACTGGGTAGGCCTTCAAATGGCTAAATTGAGCCAGGAAATCGCCGAGAAAAGCCTTACAGCCTCAAAAAACGACCTTAAAGAGAGTGTTGCTAATTTATATTATGGGATTCTTGCTTCGCAAGAGTTTATAAAAATATTAGACAATATCATAGAAAACAACCAGGATATTTTAAACCAGATGCAGAATATGTATGAAAAAGGATTGGTAGAGGAGATTGAAGTTGACCAGATTCAAATGGGTATATCGGAGCTGGAAAATTCCAAAAAATCAATGCAAAGGAGTTTGGAATATAGCATAAACACTTTTCGGTTTGTTTTAGGTATTGAAACAAATGCAGATATTAAATTTAAGGATGATTTATCTGAATTTTTAGAGGATATTGTCGAAGAGAATTTGTTAGCCTCTGACTTTAATATAGAAAATAATCCAACATTTCAGCTCATGGAAACGCAGGAAAAAATTGGTGAAAAAGGCATTGCAATGCAAAAATGGACTTATGCACCTACCATTTCGGGTTTTTATAGTTACAGGGAAAAAATATTAAAGTCAAGTTTTGATTTAAGCCCTAAGAATGCTGCAGGATTAACTCTTAGTTTACCCATAATATCAGGGGGTACCCGTAGTGCTCAGCTGAGCCAGGCTAAAATAGAGTATGAAAAAATTAATCGAAATAAAGCGTTATTGGAAGAACAACTCGAATTACAAAATCGGCAATTAATTTATGAATTAAAAAATGCAATAGATAATTACCAGATGCAGAAAGAAAATGTAGAAGTAGCAAAACGGGTTTATGAAAATTCTAATAACAAGTATAAGCATGGACAATTGACGGTAGTGGAGTTAAATCAAACCAGGAATAACTACCTGCAGGCCGAAAATAATTATGTTACATCAATCCTTAATTTGTTGCAAGCCAAAATAAAGAAAGACAAACTGTACAATAATTTATAAAAAGAATATATATGTTAATTTCAAAATACAAAACAATGAGATCATTAACGAGAACCAGCCTTGTAGTGGCTGCAATATTGTTGACATTTGGGTGTAATCGTGATAAAAGTACATCCCAAACACAAACTGAAGAGGAAAATACTTTTCCAGTTAAAACCGAAAAGATTAAAAAGCAAACGATAACTCGAACCATAGAGTATACCGCAAACTTGGTTGCTTATAAGGAAATTGATTATCCACCGGCTTCTCCCGGTAGAATTGATAAAATTTTAGTGGATGTGGATGACCGGGTAACAAAAGGACAGGTGTTAGTTGAAATGGATAAGACCCAGCTAATGCAGACAAAAGCCCAATATGAAAATGCTAAATTTAATTTTCAAAGTATTGATACGTTGTATAAATTAGGAAGTGCCTCGAAGCAGCAATACGAGGCAACCAAAATGCAATATGAAATGGCAAAATCGCAATATCTTTTTGCCCAGGAAAATTCTATTTTGGAATCACCTATTAATGGAATTATTACTGGTAAGTATTTCGAAGATGGAGAACTATATTCCGGAGCACCGAATACTCCTGCCGGTAAATCTGCTGTTCTTTCGATCATGCAGATTAATCCGATGAAAGCAAATGTAAGCATTTCTCAAAGTTACTTCCCGATGGTCAAAAAAGGCATGAAAGCAAAGATTAGTACTGATATATATCCTGATCAACTTTTTGAGGGTACCATTAACAAAATATACCCAACAATTGATGTTGATACACGAACCTTTCAGATTGAACTTTTGATTAATAATAATCAGGAGATTCTTCGTCCGGGAATGTTTGCCAGTATTGAAATTGATTTTAAAGATGTGGAAGCAGTTGTTGTGCCCTCCATCTCCGTTCTTAAACTTGAAGGGACTAATGAACGTTATATTTTTGTGAATAATAAGGGCATAGCAAAACAGGTTAATGTGCAACTTGGGAAACGCTTTGATGATAAAATTGAACTGATATCCAATGAAATAAAAGTTGGTGATGAGCTTATTGTAGAAGGCCAGGCAAATTTGTTGGATGGTTCAAAAATTGAGATTATCAACTAAAAGGAGCGGTTTTATTTTATGATCAACCTTTAAAAAATAAAATTATGAGTATATATGGAAACGCAG
>JAXHVS010000015.1:10270-16916 GCA_034189025.1 Bacteroidota bacterium | reverse complement strand
GTTAGATATTTAATTTTAAACTTAAAACTTTGAACTCCGAACAGTATTATTATATCCAGTCTCCACAATCCTTAATCAGCCGGATCAATTCATCCACTGCATGTTCTTCGGGTATATTTTTTTTAATTACCTTTTTGTTTTTATATAGCGTAATTTTTCCCGGACCAGCACCAACATACCCATAATCGGCATCTGCCATTTCTCCCGGCCCGTTGACAATACATCCCATAATTCCGATTTTAAGGTTTTTTAAATGGGAAGTACGTTCACGAATTAATTTGGTTGTTTTTTGTAAATCAAACAGTGTACGCCCACAACCGGGACATGAAATATATTCTGTTTTGGAGGTACGAACCCTGGCAGCCTGCAATATGCCAAACGACGTATTTACAATATCATTTTCAGAAATCGTTCCTGTATTTTCAATCCAAAGCCCATCTCCCATGCCATCGAGAAATAAACTCCCCGTATCGCTGGCGGTTTTTAATTGTAAATCTTCTAATTCCATTTCGGAATAACTTCGTTTAATAATAACCGGTATTTTGGAACTTGCATTCATCAGCTTAAAAAAAGCAGCCCTTTGATCGGCAAAACCATTTATATGATCGGTAACTAAAACAAAAACTATATTTTTTTCATGTTTGATTGATGTTAAATCCTCTATTAGGAGATCTTTATTCGATATATTAATAAAATTCAATTTCTCCGATTTTATGGGGGAAGCAAAAAAAGATTTTAAAGAACGATACAACGGAAAAACATGTTGATGGTTAAATTTCTGCTTTGACCATAGAGTTTCATCTACAATATAATTAACATTTTCTTTCAGCAGTTTTTCATCCCATTGATTAGCTATATAAATATATTCAGGTTTTAATTCATTAGAGGTTTTTCCTATAGAAATTACAACAGGAGGATTGGTTCCACCAATATTCGATACTTTCTGAGTATCATATTTTTGATAATCAAAAAAATCAATAGGGATAGCATGAACCGGAGAAATCGGTGGATGATTTACTCTTTTGGAAAAATAACTCGTTAGTTTTTTTGCTACCGGTATTTCATCTTCAGGAGGTTCGGTTAATGAAACCCTGATAGTATCACCAATTCCATCAGCGAGCAGCGTTCCAATACCCACCGCAGATTTTATTCGTCCGTCTTCGCCTTCGCCCGCTTCGGTTACACCTAAATGTATCGGAAAATTCATTCCTTCTTTTTCCATTTGAGTAATCATTAACCGGTTGGCATGTACCATTACCCTTGTATTGCTCGATTTGAGTGAAATAACAATGTTTGTAAAATTTTCACGTACACAAATTCGTAAAAACTCCATGGCCGATTCAACCATTCCCTCCGGGGTATCTCCATAGCGGCTCATAATACGGCCAGACAGCGAACCATGGTTCACACCTATTCTTAAGGCTGTATTGTACTGTTTACAAATCTCCAGTAAAGGAATAAACTTATCCTCAATTTTCTTAATCTCTGCTTTATATTCTGCTTCGGTAAAATCAACTTTAGAAAAGGTAGCCCGCTTATCTACAAAATTACCGGGATTAATACGTACCTTTTCCACTACTTTAGCAGCAGTAAATGCTGCTTTGGGATTAAAATGAATATCAGCAGCAAGCGGTGTAGAAAATCCGTATTGTCGAATTCCTTTTTTTATGTTTTCAAGATTTTCAGCTTCACGAACACCTTGTGCTGTAATTCTTACTAATTCTCCACCTGCCTTAATTATCCTGAGCGACTGCGCTATTGTTTCGTCAGTATTTAAGGTGTTCGTATTTGTCATTGATTGAATACAAATAGGGTTATTCCCTCCAATTTTTATATTACCAACAACAACTTCTTGCGTTATGCGCCTTTGAAAGGAAAATAAATTTTGAATAAAATTTTTCTTTGGGGTGTCCACTCTATATTAATGATTTAATAATATAAAACGAAAATACAAATGTAAACAAAAATAAACGGGCTACAATCAGCAGCCCGTTTTTATCTAATTCTATTTATTTAAAAGTATTTCACTCAATTTTCAGCTGAAATAATTTTTTGGATGTATTATCATCCCAGGCATCGTGAATAACTAAAATATATTCTTTCTCTTTTTCCACATCAATTTCAACAGGTAGTTTTGTCCATTTTAGCTCTGTAATATACTTACCCTCATTATCAGGGCTTTCTGACAACAATTTCATTTCCGGCTGCACTCCCTTATAATCTTTTGCGGAAACTTTTACCTTATCGCCAGAAGCAATAAATTTAAAATAATCCATATCACCTTTAGGAAATATCGCTATTTCATTCACCTTCTCGTATTCGATCAATTTTGCATTTTCAATTGAATTATTAGGTTCAAACATGTCAAATTCAGGGATAAAGTCGATTTTTAAATCAAATGCCTGTGCAATGGCATTATCGTCCCAGGCATCATGCATAATAATGAAATATTCTCCAGAATCAGGCACAAAACAACCTTGTGGAATTTTATCCCAACCTCTAATCTCTTTTAACTGTGGGTCAGACCATTCGTCATAAACGGTAAATCTTACTTCTGGCTGAATTTTATCTGGTACATTTTTAGCTACAACTTCAACATATCCTTGAGCCGGAGCAATTACTTTAAAACAATCCATATCACCAACAGGATAGGTACCAGCAGAAAATTGCTCGCCAAATGTAATTAATTTTGCTTCTTCAATTGAATTATTGGGTTCTGTAGGATCAAATTCATCCAAAAAATCAATTTTTATCAAAAATTCTTCTTTTGAAATACCATCGTCCCACTTATCTTTTAATACCAGATAATACTCTCCGGATTCCTGAACAAATAAAGCATCTGGTACAGGACGCCAACCTCTTAATTTTTTCTCCTTTTTATCCTCCCACTCCTGATATTTTGCAAAACTAACTTCTAGTTGAACGCCTTTAACTTTATTGGCAGACTGTACCTGAATGTATCCTTGCTTTTGGACATTTACTTTAAACCAATCAACATCGCCAACAGGATCTATTGTTAATGAAAATTCTTCTCCAAATACTGCATAGGAAGCCTGGCCTATAGTATTATTGGGCTCATTATCTCCTGCTGGTTTTCCACAGGAATAAACCAATACTAAAAGCAAAAACAATGTTTGAGTTATGTACTTTAAATGTTTCATAATCATTAAATTTGGGGGGTTAATATTCAAAGGTATTAAAAAGATTTTTGGAACACAATTAATTTAATATAAAAGAGTTATATAAAAAAATTTAAGACTGAACTTACAAACCCCAAAAAAGAAGTTAACAAGTTTACTGGCCATCTTTTAATCTTTAGGCTGACTTTAAGGTAAAAAAATATAATTTCATTATTTTCGTATTCTACTAAATAGAAAATTATGTCGATTCAAGTCAAAAATTTAACCAAAATTTACGGTGCTCAAAAAGCCATTGACCAAATTAGTTTTGAGATTAAAACGGGTGAAATTGTTGGTTTTGTTGGCCCAAACGGAGCCGGTAAATCCACTACCATGAAAATCCTTACCGGGTTTATTCCTCCCACATCCGGAAACGCTAAAATCAACAACTTAGATTTAATTGAAAATTCGCTCGAGATAAGAAAACATATTGGATATCTACCGGAAAACAACCCGCTTTACCTTGATATGTATGTAAAAGAATACCTTGAATTTGTTTCTGGCATTTATAAGTTGGGAAAACAAACAAAGACAAGGATTGAACAAATTATTGAAAAAACCGGATTAGCCATTGAGCGCCAGAAAAAAATCGGAGCCTTATCGAAAGGATACAGACAAAGGGTGGGGCTAGCACAAGCCTTAATTCATGACCCTATGATACTGATTTTAGATGAACCTACATCAGGGCTCGATCCCAATCAAATTATTGAAATTAGGAATTTGATTTCGGCTGTAGGAAAAGAAAAAACGGTGCTGCTTTCTACCCACATTATGCAGGAAGTTGAAGCCATTTGCGATCGAATTATTATTATTAATAAAGGAAAAATTGTTGCAGACGATTCTATCGAATCCATTTATTCGCATTCTAAAGATCAATATATTACCATTGTTGTTGAATTTGACCAGGAACCTGACCAGAAAAAACTCGAAAAAATAGAAAAGGTTGATAAAGTGGCAAAAATTGATGCTAAAAATTGGCTAATACAGAGTGCCTCAAAAGAAGATATTAGGCAAAAAATTTTCAACTTTGCTGTTCAGGCTAATCTTGCTGTGCTTTCGATGCAAAAAAAAGAAAAAAGCCTGGAACAAGTTTTTCAGGAATTAACTCAATAGTTTTTTCTATACATTTTACAAATCATCATTGTGTGTGTTCCGTCCTTGATTATTTTATGATGTCTATAAAATTTTGCCGAACTGCTTAGAGGCCCCTTTATTAACGACAAATAAAACGATATCTATATCAGAAAATTAAAGCAATTAATTCAGCTATTCAGTTAAATATAACAAACAATATTGATTTTGATCTCTGCCTTAAAAATTGTTGCGACGACTCCATATCCAAACTCTTAAAAAAAATATTTTATTTAAAAAATAAATCACTACATTTACAAATAAAAATTACAAAACTATGCAGCGATCATTAATTATTGGTTTATTATTGGCACTTATTTTGGTTATTTTTGCTTTAAGAAACGATACTGTGGTAGCGCTTTATTTTCTCTGGGGCGATCCGGCAAAAGGGTCTCTTTCATTAATTCTTTTGATTACCATAATTATTGGGGTTATTTTAGGAGTGATTTTTTCTTATCCTTCTATTTTAAAACAAAAGAAAAAAATATCGGAAAATAAAAAGGAAGTGGAAAAATTGAATACCATTTTAGCTGATTACAAGAAAGAATATGGTTTAAATCAAAAAGCCCGTGAAAAAGAGGAGGAAGAAAATAAACAGAAAAATAACCCGGAAACAGAAAAAAAGTAAATAGCTAATTCCTATTTAGCCCAATTGCTGATATGATATCTGTATCCGATATTAATACTTAACGTTTGATTATAATAATATTGTGAATTCGGTATCATGTTGCTTCCGGCCGATTGAATGATACTGCGGCTCCATAACACTTCGGCAAATAAATTTCCACCTTTATTAAACGAGTATAAATAACCACATCCAAGGAAAAATCCAGGTTCAGCATCATTCGCTCTTCTATCCCAGGTATATTCATAATCATTATATGAAATACGAATATCGCCTACCTCTTCTGAATTGATTAAAAAACCTGTAAAAAATCCTCCTTGTATATAAAAATCATTATTCCCAAAGGGAATATAAAGGGTTAGAGGTATTTCGAGTGTCCAAAAATTCTGATTCCAATAAATTTCACCCTCAACATTTTCATACGTTTGTAAAGAACTATTCCAGGACTCTGTTGCGTTTATTTGCGCTCCTTTTTGAATATAACTAACACCTAATCCGATAGAGAAAAAACGACTCATGCGGTAATCGGTTAAAAAACCAACATTCAAACCTGTTTTAAAATGATTACTCGCTGGGTGATTGGCATTAAAAGTTTCAGGGTTTGAACCATTTAAAAATGTTTCGCTAGAAACATCAGGCCCATACATATTGGCCAACGTAATTCCACTTTTCAACGAAATGCTAAGCCCTTTTTCTATTTTCTGTGCATAAACAGCTGTTATAGACAAAATTATAAGTTGTAATAAAACGATCTTTTTCATCGTTAATGGAATTTATATTATTGTTAGTTTATAATTATAAGATAATTTTCCAGGTTCTTTATTAATTCTTGATTTATCCAACGGGTATTTTTTAGTCCATTGACGGAGCCCTCCTTTTAAATTATAAATTTTTGTAAAACCCAGCTCATTACATAAAATTTCTGCAGCAGTTTTACTACGTTCTCCATCTTCACAATAAAGATAAATTGGAGTGTTATGATCTAATTTTTCGCATAACGAAAAGAGAGATTCTTTATTAGCAGCCAATAAAGCGCTTTCTATCCTGTTTTTTCTATATTCCCTAAATAATCTCACATCAATTAAAAAAACTTCCTGCGTATTTATGGCTACATAAAATTCATCAGCATCAAGATTGATAAAACAATCTTTTTTGGTATTATTAGCATAATTAGTAAATATATTAAAAAAAAGGATGAATAAAATAAAAATTTTCTTCATAACTTGTATTTTTATTGCGCTGTTACAAATGTAAAAGATAATTCTAATATATTCATATTTAAAACATTAAAACAATATTATATGAAAATAGGAATCATAATAGGCCGTATTGGAGGTGTTGACGGTGTTGCTTTGGAAACCGAAAAATGGATTGAAGTATTGCAACGTATGGGCCATGAAATTTTTATTATTTCTGGCCAGTTTGAAGGAAGAAAAATTGATTGTCAACATGAAACGCGTGTTCAGGAAATGTCATTTTTTTCGCCCGAAAGTTATTGGGAACAAAAAAAAGCATATTTTAACCCCGATTATGATGAAGATGAGTTGCTTGAGCATTTGCTTTTATATGCCAATGTAATTGAACGTAAAATAATTGACTGGGTTAAAAATCACAATATTCAATTATTGATTTCAGAAAATGCATCAGCATTACCCTCGCACATATCAATGGGATTAGCTATAAAAAAAGCCGTTGCAAAATTACAGATACC
>JAXHVS010000015.1:0-10170 GCA_034189025.1 Bacteroidota bacterium | reverse complement strand
GGTTCAGTAAATGATAAAAGCTATTCCTTATCGGATGCTTATGCCCACGCTCGGGCTTGTACCTATTTTAGCACCTATGAAGGTTTTGGTAATGCATTTGTTGAAGCGGTATTAGCAAAAAAACCAATATTTGTGAATAATTATAAACCAGTGTATTGGCCAGATATTGGAAGTAAAGGATTTAAAACGGTTATGCTTGAAAATAATCAGATTACAGATAAAGCACTAAAAGAAATGCAGGAAATAATATACAATGATCAATTAAATAAAGAAATTGGCGAATATAATTTTCAGTTGGGTAAAAAATATTTTTCTTATGACACGCTTGAAGAAAAATTATCAAAACTAATTAAGTTAGCAACAAAAAAATAAACGTCTTATATTATATGTTTGTAAAATATTTTTCTATGGCATCGGGGCTAATTTCTTCTTTTATAATATAATTACGTGCTCCTGCTTCTAACATTTTTTTCATATCTTCAAGCTCAGAATGAAAGGATACTGCTATTACTTTTATGTTCCGGTATAAATCAATTATTTTTTGGGTTGCTTCAACTCCATTCATCACTGGCATTTCAAAATCCATAAAAACAATATCTATTGCGTTTCTTTTTAAAATATCGAGACATTCTTGTCCATTTGAAGCTTCAAAAATCGTTTCAATTCTTTCAGAAAAATGTTCATACAAAAGAAACTTAAATGCTTCTAAAAATTGTTTATTATCATCTACAATGAGTACATTCATAATTAATTCAATATTTTATTCTTTCAAGCTTTCAAGTAAAGGTGTACTTTTGGTTAATGTAAATTTAAATCCGTCTGATTTTTCGTAAAATTTATAATCTCCTTGTATTGAGTTAACCCGGTTAATGATATTAAATAATCCCATACCTTCTGTTTTCTCTGAAGATAAATATTTCTTATCTAAACCAATTCCATCATCGGTATAACACAAAAGCAATTTCCCTTTTCTATATTGCAAATGTACACCAATATTTTTAGCCCTGGCATGTTTTAGAGTATTATTTATCAGCTCTTTAATAATCCTAAAAAAAACAATTTCTGTTTTGAGCGGAAACCTTTTATCCTTTAAGTTGGATTTAAAATGAATGGTAAGAATATTTTCTGTTTGTTTAATAAAAGATTCAATAGCTGCTTCCAGTCCATATTTATTTAATAAGTATGGGCT
Organism: Bacteroidota bacterium; assembly: GCA_034189025.1. Taxonomy (GTDB): domain Bacteria; phylum Bacteroidota; class Bacteroidia; order Bacteroidales; family UBA12077; genus UBA12077. The sequence continues at coordinate 8,981 of JAXHVS010000015.1, read as the reverse complement.
AATCGCATTAGAAACTTCTCGGACATTATCAATCGTTTCTTTAATCAATTCCTGAAGTTTTCTTTTAATGTATTGTTGTTTTGTTGCGTCTCCTTTTGAATTTAATGACTCAATATACACTTTCAAACTGGATAATAAAGGCCCTATTTCGTCGTGTATATCGCTTGCTAAACGCTGCCTTTCGCGTTCTTCTGTTTCAATAATTGTTTCGTAAATTTGTTGTTCAAATTCTTTTCTATCAGAGATATCGCGGACAATAGCTAGTACCATATTTTTATTATGTAAATCAAAAACATTTAAACTTACTTCGGTATAAAAATTTGTTCCATCCGCTTTTTGATGTACCCATTCAAAAATTTTTGGCTTTCCTTGTATTACTTCCTTTATTTTTTCTCTAGCCTTTTCTTTTGAACTTCTCCCATCTGGCTGCTTTTTAGGGCTGAATTTATAAGGTGATTGCCCTATAAATTCTTTTTTTGAGCATCTAAATAATTCCAACGTTTTTTCATTACAATCAACAAAAATATCTTCGTTCATAATCATTATAGAATCGCTGGCATTTTCAAAAAGCATTCGGTATTTTTGCTCACTTTCAATTAGGGCTATCTCCGCTTTTTTACGTTGAGTAATATCTTCAATGAGCCCAATCCCGGAAATAAAGTTTCTATTTTCATCGAATATACATTTAAATACACCTATAACAAAGGTTCTTTTTTTTCCGGTTACCGATGTATACCAGTTTTCAAATACTCCCTTGCCCGTTTTTAAAGACCTTTCAACTTTTTTTATTAATTCTTTGTTATTCAGGTCTTTAAGCATATTAAGCCCAATTAGCTGCTCTTTTGAAGATCCGATAATATTTACAAAATTCTGATTACAGTCAGTAATTACGCCATATTGATCGTAATGTAAAATCCCAAGCGGAGCATAATTAATAACATTGCGGTATTTTTCTTCACTGTCAACAAGTGTTTTTTCGGTAGTTTTGCGGTTCGAAATATCACGAAATAACGCCAGCATGCGCCCGTCTTCTAAAATTTTTGTATTCATTTCGACAGGAATTACCTTACCGTCTTTGCAAACAATTTCCCGCTCCCTTTTTATAATATTGCCGGTTTTAATTAAATCATACCTCAATGGTTTTTTTTCTAATTCATTCGGGTTGAATAACTGTTTTATATTTTTCCCTATCAACTCATTTTTACGATAACCCGTTAAATTACAAGCGCTTTTATTTGCATCGATGATTTCACCCTTATTTATTCCTACGAATATACCATCAGCCACCTGTTCAAATAGGTTACAATAGAATTTTTCGCTTTCTTCAAGGTCTTTTTCATACTCTTTTTGTTTGGACATATCCCGCCAAATAGCAAAAAGAAAATTTTGTCCCTGATAAGGTATTTGAGTTAATGTTACATCAACATATACCTCTTCTTTCTTTTTATTGTAATGCACCCATTCGAATTGATGATACCCTTTTTTGTAGGCTTCCTCCATCATGTTTTTCGCTTTAACGGATGATATTTCACCATCAGGCTGATATTCAGGTACAAATAACTCCTCGATAGAATTTTTAATCGCTTGTTTAGATGAATAGCCTAATAACTTCAACGTTGCTTTATTACAGTCTACAAACTGAAAATCTTTAAATATTAAAATTGGATCATTCGATAATTCAAATAATAAACGAAAAGATTCATGTTTTTCAAAAAACATTCCTGTTGATATCATAAAATTTTTTTTATTCAAAAAGTAAATCAGTCATAATATGATCGGAAATAAACATTCCTTTTTCGGTTAATTTTATTTGATCATTATTTTGTATACAAAATTTATGATCTAAATATTTTTTAACTTTTTTTAAAAAATAATTTTTATATGTAGATCCAAAATTAAAAACAAGTTTTTCCAAATTTAATCCCCACATGGTTCGAAAAGATGTAATAATAAAATCGTTATATTTTTCCTGTATGGTCAAATTTTCGTTTTCAAAAGGTACATTTCCTTTTGATATTTCGGACAAATATACATGCAGGTTTGAAATATTCCATTGTCGTGAAGTTAAATTATACGAATGTGCCGAAGGGCCTAATCCTAAATACTTTACATCCATCCAATAATTGGTGTTATGTAATGAAATAAATCCATCTTTGGCAAAATTAGAAATTTCGTAATGCAAAAATCCGTTAGCGGCTGTTTTTTCGGCCAAAAGCTGATATTGTTCTAAACTTTGTTCATCATCAGGTAAATAAATTTTATTTTCATCATACCACTTTTTAAAAAGAGTTTTGGGTTCAATGGTTAAATGATAAGCAGAAAGATGTTGTACTTCTAATTCAAACATTTTCTCCAGGTTATGTTCCCATTTTTCCTGCGTTAAATTCGGTAATCCATACATTAAATCAATAGAAATATTTTTAAATTCGTGGTTTTTTGCATTATAAACAGACTTAAATGCCGTTTCGGCATCATGTGTTCTTCGCATTAAAACTAAATCATCATCGTTAAACGACTGCACTCCAATACTTAATCGGTTAAACCCTAACGATTTTATGCCCTTTAAATAATCAATACTTAAATTTTCGGGATTGGCTTCGAGAGTTAATTCAATATTTTTATAAATATTAAATTTTTTATATAATGCATTTAAAATTTTTTCAAGGTGCTCAATAGAAAGCAATGAAGGAGTACCACCTCCAAAAAAAATGGTTTGCACTCCTTCATTATCCAAATAATGTTTCTGCAACGATATTTCCTGAATAATGGCTTCTACAAAATCATCTTTCTTTTTTAAATTAGCCAAAGAAAAAAAATCGCAATACGCACACTTTTTAGTACAAAACGGAATATGTAAATAAATACCTGCCAACTTTTTATTTTTCTGTATCTTTAATATATCCCATTACAACGTTTGAAACAGCTCTGGGTTGTGGAGGGAGAGAAAAAACATTTTCTTCGTATCGGCTATTATAAGGAGAAATATTTAACGTTTCTCCATTAACCACCAGTGTGCTGCTTCCTCCGGGATCGAAACCCATTCCTTTAATAATATTAAACTTTTGTAAAATTTCAGCCATATTAAGGTGTGTGGCACCAACTGATTCACGTATACGTCCGTTAATTGCCAATACTACCAGGTTTCCTTTTTTATCAATTCCTGCAGCTATTTTAGGGCCCCGCATATCGGTATAATCTAACCGGGCTGCTTGTGTTTTAATCGAATTTTGCGTTTTCCATCCTTCAATTTTCATATCCAAACATAATTTTCCGTTTTCAATTAACATGGGCCCGGCTTCAACTGCATGATTAATATTTTCCAATCCATTAATTTTTAATTCAACCTCATCTCCAACTTTCCATTCAGTAGGAAATTTATCTTTCGGGAAAGCCAGCGTTAACCCTACCGGAATAATTTTAACAGTCTGATTTTCTTTTGTTTTTATAATATCTTTAATTACATTTCCTGCTAATCGAACAAATATTTTACCATGGGCAGATATTTCTTCTTTACCATACATCAAATCAAAAAAAGCAGGATTTTTTTTGTCTGATTCATTATTGTATTGAGACTGAGAAAACTCCACAGAAACTGTTCCACGTGAAACGCAGATACCTTTTGAACAATTTACCCTACAGATATCAACACCTTTTTTGGTAAATACCAATGCCGGCTTATTAAACAAAGGTGCGCTTAACACTTTTCCTTCAGATATTAACAAACCTAAAGGCGAACCAATATACGATTCTGGCAACCCTAATTTACCAACTAATTCCGGATTAAGAATATAACCTCCATTCCAGGCTATTTTTACTTTTTTTGTATTCTCTTCCTCAAACTTTTTTACAAAAGATGTAACAGGTTGGGTTTTTTCTGACGATTGGATAATAAATTCCCATTTTGCTTTGTCTAATTGGGTTTTTGCAATTACTCCATTCCATGGCATTTTATCCTTATACACTCCACTCACAAACTCATAAGAAACTACATCAGTTAATTCATTAGCAGCCAACAAATCGCCTATCACTTTTTTAACAGGCGACATTTTTGTTTGTGCATCATTACGTAAAATCTCAAAAACTTTATCTTCACCAAAGCGTTCTATGGCTTTTTTAAATTCTTCGCTTTTTAAATAATCATGAAAATCTTTTGCTGTTTGAACGGGTGTAGGATAAGCTAATGTAACACGCATACTGGCGGGAACGTACTGAATAAATCCAGTATTCATAGGTATTCCCATAATAGACTCGGTAATACGGTCTTCAATTTTTCCTATATGAAACCTGTCTATATCAACAATATCAGTCATTACAGCAGCTTCTGTACGGTTTGAAATAATAAACCCTTTTTCTTCTTTTATTTTTCGTAACACTTTTAACCCTTCTTCTCCAATTTGATTAAAATGGATACCTACACACCACTGGTCAATATTTATTACTTTTAAAATTTTATACTTATAAAGCAGTTTTAGTTCTTCATCATTTCCTTCCAAAATAAACTTTTCAATACTATAGCGGTTATAATTTTCAATCGTTGTTTTTGTGCTAGCCAGAATATATATTGGAGAAATATACTCCCAACATCCTTTTAATATGTCATCGGTTAACTCTTCATCAATTTTTAATTCCAACCGTGACCTTACAGCCTGTAATGCGAAAAATTCGATTTCGTTTTTAATATATTTCCCAGGGAAATAGGCAATTGGTACATTAGATTGTAATTTCTTTATTAAAAACTTTCTATCATCAATTCCTAAATAGGTACTAAAGGTTAATTGGGATAATGCCAAATCTAAATCAGTAAAAAAATGGGCATTGACATCAATTTCTGGTTTTTCTTCAGCATTAATAATATTATGATAAAGCATATTAATTAATCCGCTAAGCTCCTGAATGGTAAAATCCTGATAAGGGTAATAATTTTTATTTCGATGACGGTAAGGTAATGAGTGGTCATGCCTAATATTTACTTCACCATTATTGTATAAAAAGATACTTTCAATTGCATTAAAAAATTGATGAACTTTTTTAATTTTTTGTTCTTTCGGATTTTTTTTCAATAACTGGCGAGCATATTGATATGCTTTTCCTCGAAAAAATTGTTCTTCTACCCTGAAATAGCTCGGATCGATTAATGATTTTAATAAAATCATAAATCGTAATCTGCCAAAACCAGGCAAATATTCTCTATTTTTCGTATTTAATATATATTCTAAATCAGGATTTGTAAAATTTACAATTTTTTGATAATCTTTAATCGCTTTTTTTGCTTTATTAAATGCTGTATTTTTCGTATTTAACTGATAATAAATTTTTTGGCAAATATCATCAAAATTTAATTTAAGTGATTTTAAGCTATATCTTTTATCAACAACTTGCTGATTATGTGCAATAACATGGGTAAATTTATGGGGAAAAAATACACTTTCCATAATTTTTTTGGTATGCTTTTTAGTGATGTTTTTACCATCAAATTCAATAACTTTAAGCCTGTCTTGATGTGGAAGGTGCTCTCCAATCACTTCTGAATATACATTTTCTGGATAATAGCGGCTACAAAAAATTGGTGTTCCGCAAGCAGTTGCTTCAATAATGGGTAATCCACGTCCTTCTGTTTTACTCGGTAGTAAAACTAACGAAGCAATATTGTATAACTCAGGAATTCCTACCGGTTCGTCAAATTTTTCTTTAAATGTTTTTTTATCAAGCTCGCTAAATAAAAAAGCTAAAAATAACTTATTCCTGATTTTTGGTTCCAAACTTGATAATAATTGTTCAAACCGTTTTAGTAGTTGTCTAAAATAATCAAAATGTCCTACGGCAATAGGCCCTGTAATTAAAAGAGTGAGTTTTAAATTATCGGTTTCCTTAAACCGGTTGTAAAATTCATCTTCATCAAAAAGTTTCTTAACCAAATTAAATCCTATTTCTATTCGTTTGCGGGCAATAATACGTGTTGGCTGTAAAAAAATAATATTTTCGTTTAAAAACTTAGGTAAAGGTTTAGTTCTTCTGGCTCCAATTAAAATTGGCCTTATCGATTTTGGAGAAACCAAATTATGTTCCAATACATCTTTTGTCGAATAGCTTATTAAAGTATCCTGGTAACGACTTAAAATTTTTTCAAATTGATAAAAAGTACTTATTTTTTTTCTTTTCGTTGTATTTTGATACTCGCTTGTATCAACAGCAGTACCAATTTCAGTTACATTTGCCGGATTTATACCGTTAATTTTTATTAATCGTTCCGTTTGTTGTTTATTAATATTTACATGCATCCATGTACGTGAATCCCACGGATATAACATTTCAATAATGGAAAAAAATTCTCCTACATGAGCATTTTTAAAAAAGAAATCACGAGGCCCATCAGGCAAATGGTATACTTTTTTATTAATTTCTTTGTTTCCACCTTCCCAGTAAAAATCGTGGCTATTATTTATTACCGGAATTTTTAAATATTCGGATAGTAATGTTACGGCAAGGGCTAAAGAAACATTTCCCGGATTTGAACATACATTAATTAAATAGAGTAATTGAATATTTTTATCTACAATATAATTACCCATGTCTTCAACAATTTGTAATGTTTCTTTCCAGAATTTAATAATTAATTCATTATATTCTTTACTACCACGCTCTAAATGTGTAAAGAAAAAATCCTTATACAATTTCCAGTCATCAAAGCCTTGTATAGATTCTAATTCAAATTTTTTTACATATTCTGGTATCATTTTTTTAGATTCCGGAAAAAATTTACCAGCAATATAATAAATGTTTGAAGAGTTGTATTGATCCTTAAAAATTTTGGTATATTTTTTTACTTCGATACTAACCCCGTCAATAGCAAATTGAAAAGTTAAAAAGGCCATGTTTGCGTTACACATGAATTCTTTAAAATCTTTGTAATTTTCAGAAAATTTAAATTTTTCTTCATCTCTATCTTCTTTAATCCTGTCTAAAAATAAACCCAAATCAAACCAGGTATTAATATTTTGTTTTTTTAAGTCTTTGAGTAATAATTTTATTTTTGCATCTCTTTTGTCCATAACCATAAAATTTAATTACCAAATAGATATTAATTTTTTGTTTAGTATTTAATAAATATAGCGTTTATAAGTTACAAAAATTATTTTATATTCGTTAATTCTTAAATAAAACAAACGATGAGTATAAGAGATAATTTAATAAATTACTGGAAACCAATACTTATATCATTTTTTATTTTATATGGAAGTATAACTTCAGGCAAAAGCATTAGTACTATATTACCTCTTTTTAATTTTCCATATATGGATAAAATAATCCATATGTTTCTGTATTTTATTTTATCAATTACTATCCTTGCTTCACTCATACGCTCAAGTAAAACAAAAAAAACAGATCATATAATAATTACTTTTATTTGGGTAGTAAGCTATGGAATGCTTATGGAAGTTTTTCAATTTTATTTTACCCAAACCCGGTCAGCAGAAATTTTAGATATTTTAGCAAACACAATCGGTTGTATTTTTGCTATGCTATTTTATTCTAATATAAAAAAATCTCGGTGGAAAAAATTTTTATAACCCTATTTTACCGTCTGATTCTTCAATTTGAATTTTTAAATTTTCAATGGTTTCGTTATTAAACAAATCATATATTTGTTTACTTATTGGCTCATATTTATGATGTATCGGGCATTGAATATCATCATGAGCTGTTGGTTTACAAGTTCGTAGCCCAATTAAACAGGTATTGAAAAAATCGAGCCCATCAATAACTTCAACAATATTTAACAACGTAATCTCATTTGACGGTTTGGCAAGCCCAAAACCTCCATGAGGGCCTTTTGTTGAACTCAATAATTTATTTTTAGCCAGCGTTTGTAATATTTTTCCTAAAAAGGGAGTAGGAATATCAAGTTCTTTTGAAATTTCTTTTATTCCAATTTTTTTTTCTTCGCCGCCATTTAATGATAAATAAATAACAGCTCGTATGGCATATTTACATGTATTTGATAACATCACAAAATATATTTAATGTATGGGAATTTTTTCAATTCTTCGTTGGTGTCTTCCACCTTCAAAATTAGTATTTAAAAATATATTTACTATTTCCTCTGCTAAATCATAAGAAATATACCGTGCCGGTAATGAACAAACATTAGCATCATTATGTAATCGGGCAAATTTTGCTATCTCCTTATTCCAACAAAGTGCCGAACGAATACCCTGGTGCTTATTAGCGGTCATACTTATTCCATTTCCGCTTCCACAAAGCGTAATGCCAAAGGTAAACTCTCCTCTTTCAACAGCTGTTGCTAAAGGATGAGCATAATCAGGATAATCACTACTTTCATCCGAATGTGTGCCAAAATCTTTAATCTTATATCCTTTATTTTCTAAAAATATTTTTATCTTTTCCTTAAAATCATATCCTGCATGATCGCTTGCTATTGCTATTGATACTTTTTTATCTGTCATAATTCATTTATTTTTATTACTCAAATTTAACCAATATATTCTTTTAATTATAAATATTTTGAAATAACAAATTTTTTAAAATTATAGAACAAAGATTTACAGTATAATATATAATTTTATTTAATAAGATAGTATTAATAAAATATCTAAAAAAGTTAAAAAATAGAAAGTTAAATTATGCTACTTTATTTTTACTTAATGTTAATTTCTTTGTTAATTTTTATTGAATCATTGTTAATTAAAGTCAATAAATTTTAAAAACTATTTATTGAAATATCAAAACTGTATTCTATATATAAATTTTTAAGAAATATCAAAAATATTTTTTTAGTTTTGGCACACAAATTTCAAACATTTTTTAAACCACAAAAGATATAATTTAAAAGAAAAGTTATTAATATATATTTCTATTAACAACATGTTAATAATAATATTAAATATTTATAAATCAATACATTAATAATAATTTAATTGTTAAAAAACGTTTAACTATTTTTTAATATCATAAAAGTCAAG
>JAXHVS010000143.1:0-15035 GCA_034189025.1 Bacteroidota bacterium | reverse complement strand
TATGATTACTCCGATATGAGTGTGGGCAAATTTGAACATGAGGCCGATTATATTGCCAAGAAAAAAGCTGAATATAACGAAAAAGAAGCAGGAAGAGGTGACAAATGGGAAGAAAGCTGGAACGAAGACCGTAGTACCAGATTTCAACCAATGTTCGAGGAGCTTTTAAATAAATATACCGGTAAAAAAGGAGTTGCATTCAATCAACACGAAAATGATGCTAAATACACGCTAGAACTGCATACAACCTTTACTGAGCCTGGATTTAACATCTACGTTACAAGAAAAAATGCAGAAATTAATGCTATCGTTACATTTTACGAAACAGCAAATCCCGATAATGTTCTTTGTAAAATTGATATGAGAAGATGCCCTGGCAAATCAATGGGAATGGACGATTATGATACCGGAGGAAGAATTAAAGAAGCTTATGCAAAATGTGGAAAAGAACTGGGGAAACTTATCGCTCAAAAGATCAAATAAGAATATACTCAATATTATTCACTAAGGAATCCAAAAACTGGGTTCCTTTTTTATATTTTATAAACTGATCTAATTTCATAATCACCCTCAATAAACCTTGCCACTTTGGTTAAATCTTTCCCGGCGCCGCATTCATAAAAAACAGAAACCTCTTTTTCTAATAATTTTTTCATGGTTTTATACCAATTTATCCTTTGGATAAGATTAAAAACCAACTCATTTCTAATTTCTAAAGGATGAATAATTTCTCGTTGATTGACGGTGGAAACAATAGGAATTTCAGCTGCTTTAATCTCCATATCACAAATAAATTGATAAAAACAATCTTTAATAGTTTTCAAATAAGAAGAATGATAGGGAGTTTCAACTATTAATTCGGAAACCGAAAAAGCACCTTCTTTTTGCGTTAATTCAAGTAACTTTTGGATATCTTTCCTAATTCCGGAAACCACAATCGAGCGATCATTATTAATATTTATTATCTCTATTTTTAAGCTATATTGGTTAATGAGTTCATGGATATCTTTAAAACTGAGGCCTACAACAGAACCCATTCCATATTTCCCTGCCTCCCTTACCTTATCAGTTAAATGATAAACTTCTGATATAATTCTAAGGCCATCATCAAAACCTATAGATTGACTACTATATAATGATGCATAAATACCCATACTGTAACCAGCTATATAATTGGCTTTAATCCCTTTTTGGATTAATAAATCGCTAAAGGCACAGCTAAAAGTATAAGCAATAATTTGCGACAAGAATTCATCTTTTTGATAGAAATCCAAGTTATAATCAAAATCTGGTAAGTCAATATTAAGAATGTTTGATGCCCGATTTAAGTAATGACTCAAACGAAGATTGTTTTTTTCTAATATTTCGATCTCTTTATGAGTAAACGATGTAATAAAAGCCGGGAAAATAAAAGCTGTTTTGTTATTCATTTTACGATGTGGTTAAAATAACTTTAAACAAAACATAATCGGAAGTTTCCGATAAATCGGTTATAATGTCTTCAATTTTCTTTTCTTTAAGTAAAGCTTCAAGTTTGTTGGAAAAATAAAATTCAAATTCCTGTTCAGTAGTAAAAATAATTTCAATATCTTTCCAGTCGTAAATATCTATATTAAATGCTTTATAAAAAGATTCCTTAAAACAAAAACCTTTTAAAAAGGCTTTTTTACCAAATAAAGAGAAGTTCTCAATCTCTTTGCTTGTAAAAAGATCATACATTAAATTTGATAATTTTCCATTATCAAAATAATGCTTATTAAAACGCTTTGGTTCCTCAATATCAATTCCACAACCAAAAATCATCAGAGGTTAAAGAGGTTATTGAATATTTAAAATATTATTTTCATGTTCAATAATAAGCAACTGCATATCAATAAGTTCTCCAATAGTTTTCACCGGATTTTTTACGGCAAATTTACCAATGGTTTTAAGTTCTATATTCAGGCCATATTTCTTTTTAAAAATCTCAATCAACTCCAGAAACATTAATGAATCACCATCTAGGTCGGAAATAATATTAGAATCTTCGGTAATTTCATTTGAGTCAATTTCACATTCTTCTGCAAAAAAATCCAACACAATTTCCTTTACTTCGTTTCGTGTATCTTTTGTTATTTCAGCCATTTCAATAATTTATTTATTATTCGGTTATTAACTTATTTACCTCGTCTTTAGTTAGTTCTTGCCAATCAGGATTTTCAAAATTATTCCCATGATGCTCGAAAAATACTCTAAAAAAAGATTCTTTATTAAAAGATAATTTCGTTTTTTTATCGGGTGTACGTTCGATAAAAACAAGTTTTTCAGGTTCAATTTCAAACTCTTTACAAATTTGCGAAGCAAGATTAGTATTCCACTCTGTCACAGGTGTTCCAGGATTCTCTTCATACAGGTCGGTAACAATAACAATGGTATTATCAGTTTTTCGAACAATTTTTAATCCACAAATAGAAGGGACATCCCACATTCCTTTAAAATGGTACTTTCTGTCAACAAAAGCTTCCTTTTCAGAATCCATAATTAATTATTCTTCAATTATTTATGATGCTAGTTTATTCTTTATTTTCTTACCAAAACTCACTTTAGACAAATCCTGGCGCCGCTTGCGATAGGTTCCATCTTCAATTTCACGTGATACTACATTTTTCAGTAGTTTAAACATTTTTTCTTCCTGGGTTTCATCTTTATAAAAACTATCCCATGCATAATGGTAAAGCTCCTGTAAACGCTCAGCAGTCATATGTTTAGGATGATAAACCACCTGCCCTGCATTGTAGTCATTCCAATCGTAATTAAATATACGTTTCTGTTTATGCAAATCAGTCCATGCTTTGGTATGTGGAAACGGTGTAAGAACCGTAAACTCTGCCAAATCAAGATCGATCTCATGTAAGAAATCAATTAATCGTTTAATATCATCTTCGGTTTGATTATCAAGCCCAAGCAAAATTGTTCCTTCAACACCAATACCATAATCATGGTAGCGTTTTATTCTGTTTTTTATATAATCGGAAGTATCGAAAACCGCCTGATACACATACCATGCTCCAGCTTGAGCTGCCAGGTCAAGCACTTCAGGTTTATCTTCAATGGTGTGGCTTACCCACTTTTTCTTCATAGGAATCATCGCTTTAAAAAGTTCTTTTTCCCACTCAGTATCCTGAGCCAAAGAATTATCGACAATAAATAAACGGTTATTATCGATAGTCTCCAGCTCTTCAATAACCTTATTTAGGGGACGAGGCCTGAACTGGCGGCCACCAAGATAAGCTACCGCACAAGGATAACAATGGTAACGACAACCACGTGAAGCATGAAAGGTATCCACCATTTGCACGCCTTTATGATAATATAAATCTCTGTTATAAAGCTCTCTTCGTGCAGGCCCTACTAACTCAATAGGAGGCATATCGTTCATAAAATTATAAAGTTTTTTAAGCTCTCCTTTTTTAAAATCTTCAAAAACCTGCTCCATATGCCCTTCGGCTTCTCCCAAAAATACCGAATCGGCATGTTGCATTGTTTCTTCGGCATGCAACATCGTAGAGATTCCACCAAAAATTACTTTTTTGCCACGTTTTCGGTATTCATCAGCAATAGCCCATCCGCGTTTTATTTGTGTTGTTAGCAGCATCGAAATGCCCACAAAATCTACTTCATCATCAAATCGCATTTCTTGCAGGTTTTCATCGATAAACTCAACATCAAACTCTTCGGGAATAGTGGCACCAAAAACTACTGCTCCATGAGGTGGTAGGTTAAAAGTTGTTTGTCCGGGTAATTTTTCCCATTTTGGAAATATTAATTGAAATTTCATATATAGTATACTGTTTTTTAATATTTAAACTGGTCAAAAATATCAAAAAAAAACTTTTACAAATTATATCCGTTTTCTTTCATCCACGTTTCCATTATTTTATCAATAATATCTTTATCGTCCTTAGGTAATGTGTATGTATTCTTTTTATAATCCTTTACGGATGATAAAAATCTGATTAAAGAATTTTTATAATCATCAGAAAAATTAAGGTTCAAATCATCATAAATAGATTGTACAAGCTTTATAGGATCATTTTCCAAATCTTCAAACTTAATCAAACAATATCTATTTTTAGGTAAAAATTTAGTATCATTTTCAATTTTAGTTTCTATTTCAGCTAAAACTTCTGTTACATCTTTTGTTTTTGGTTTTTTCCATTTATGATTCATCGCATTCTGTGTTCCAACAATATTCCACATTCGTACGGTTGAAGGAACAACTTTATATGGATGTCTTATGATATGGATGTAGCGGGCCTTAGGAAAAATCTCATCTAATAAATTAATACGTAATGAATGAAAAGGGTTCTTTATTAAAATAGTTTTTTGATTTCCGAGGGTTAATTTTTTATAAAAATGGATAAGGGCATTTTTCCATTGTTCTAGCCTTTCTCCTTCGGGTAAAAAACTCGGGTAAAGTTTTAAAAAATATTGATCTGATGTTGGAAATATTAAGTTTTCTAAAGGTGAATAACCGGATAATCTGAAAAGAGCATATTCATCTTCCAAGGGTTCATCGAGTCCAACTTTTACTTGATCCATCGGACGAGTTCCTTTGAGTACTCTGCTCATTATTGGCTCATAAGATTTTCTCGAAGTGAGAAAACTATCGGGAATAGATCCTTGAAACAAATTGGAAGTTACAAACTGTTTATCAAGGTTTAATAGCTGATGTAAAAATGTACTTCCTGTTCGCCAATGCCCAACAATAATTACCGGATCATCGGGAAGCTGTTGTTGTTTAATTTTTTGTGCAAAAAGTTTTTTTTCTTTTTTATGAAAAATGGAAGCCCAAATGCCATTTTGAAATAAAAATAAAAATCTTGCCAGATATTTGGGAGCGATTGACATACCGTTTTTTCGAATTAACTTCAAAAAACCGGGCAGTCGCATCCCAGCTAACAGATAAGCCATTTTCATAATAAATAAGTTTGATTAAACTTGTATTAAAACAAATACAAAGTTATGCAGCTTTATTATTTATAAACTCAGCAATGGAGTTTACATTTTTTAATACTTCGCGGGCCAGATTTTGATCATCAATACGAACTTTATATTGGCGTTGTACAGCCATTACCAATTCAATAGCATCAATTGAATCCAACCCTAAAGTATTTTCCCCGCCAAAAAGGGGTAAATTATCATCAATATCTTCCGGCGTAATATCTTCTATATTTAGGGTTTCAATAATCATATTTTTAATGTCCGCCTTCAAGTCTGTTCCAATTTTATTACCCATCGTTATCAAAATTAATATTTACGTATTACTTGTTTTAATTCTTTATAAAAACTTTCTTCTTCAACTGCCCTATCCATAATCATGTTTCCCAACTCTTTAAGTTTATCGGGGCCAAGATCACGATTTTTACCAATTTTTGCTGCAAAGTAAGAAATATTTCTCCAACCATCGCCTATCTCCATCATCTTTTTTGACATATCACTTAAATCTTTATCATTAAATAATTCGGATGCCTGACGAAGGAATGTTGCGTATAAATATCGGAATCCACCACCTCCAGTTCCCTGGTCTTCTAAAAATACATTTATTTTCATAATTTCATGCGAAAGATGATCGATATCACGGGTTATTTTGGGCCATTGTTGTACTTTCTTACTAAATAATTTAATGCCTCTAACACCAATAAACCCGGGCTGGACTCCAATCATATTATTAATCGTATTTTTAATAGCTTTTGGGATAAGCTTTTTGTAATCAATATTTTCTGGTACCGAATCAATATAATACATAAAACCTTTGGGAGCCATGTAACCTCCTGCAAAACGGGCTTTCATTAATTTATCTTTATGTAATCTGGCTAATTGGGGATAATAGCTATCGCTCACAATATATTCATCTCCCTCTTTTCCTACCACAGTAATAAAATGAATATTAGCATGTACCCGTTCCCATTGAGGAATATAATCCATATAATAAAAATCAACCTGAACAGCAACAGGTATTTTTTGGGCTATTAGCTGGTCTAAAGTTTCTTTAGCTTTATATTTATTTCGAAACTTTTGTGTGTTAAACTGAATATCGGTTCTTTTTGCAATTTTCTTTCTTAACTGTCCAGGTTTTGTCCGGATAATAAACATAGGAAAGTTAAGGCTGGGAGTATGGCTTAAATAACCGAAGTACAATCCACTTCCAATGCCAAAAATCATGGGTTCTGTTATCTCAAGGCCTTTGTGTTTCAATAAAGCTGTCAGTGTCCCTGATTCACAATGAGCAGCCATATGGTGAGTAAAAGTATCTATGATCATTTTTGATTAACTTCAAATTTTGTTATAACGATAAATGGGTTTTCTGTTTTGGTTTGTTTTATTATACTTTGGGATGAATTATCCTTTTCAGTATCTGGTAATTTCTCTTTTTCATCTATAGCGATAATCTGTAATAAATTAGCTACAGGGATATCAAAAGCATAAGCATATCTCTGTAAATCAGACAATTTAATGTTTTTAAACTTAGTTACTTTCTGATGTCGTTTTACTTTAAATAATGAAATCCCCGTTCTTTTGGATAATTCAAGATCATTAAAATCATGTATCATTTTATAATAATACACTGGTGTAATTTCATTCTTCTTTAACTTATCAAGCAATGATAATCGAAGCTTTACCATCTTTTGCCAAAAATCATCCAGGTAATTTTTGGAAATGTACGAACCTGTTCGAATAGGGCCATAGGATCCATCTTCTTTCTCAACATACAATATTAACTGTTGTGGTTCATAATCAATATAAGCATCCTTTTCTTTCATGTAATTCTATTTTGGAAAAGGGTATGGTTTTATTATTAAAAAATTAAGAGATACCCTTGCTTAGCTATTTTCACATTTTTTTGAGCACACTAAAATAATTCAATTCATTCAAATGCCAAAATTTTTACTTTAAACAAATAATCAAAATGCTTGTTTAAAAAGTCAAAAGAACAAAATTAAATTATAATGATCTCTAATTTAAAATTGAAAATAAATTTCAAAACAATGAATATTAAAACAATTTATTAAATTTGCACTTTTGAAAACAAAGTAATTAAAAAAACAACAATTCATTTATTTTTTAAAGATTAATGCAAACTAAGCAATGGTTATAATAGGTGAAAAGTACCTTACCCTGGATCAGTTTAACAAAGTACTATTCGAAGGAGAAAAAATAGATTTAAGCCCAACAGCACTTAAAAAAGTAGAGCAAAACTATAAATTTTTGGATGACTTTTCTAAAAACAAAGTAATCTACGGTATTAATACTTGTTTTGGGCCAATGGCTCAATATAAAATTAATGAAAAAGATCAAAAAGACTTACAATATAACCTCATTCGTAGCCATTCCGCAGGATCTGGTAAACCAATATCTAACTTGTATGTTAAAGCATTAATGTTAGCCAGGCTTAACTCCTTTATGAGAGGTTATTCTGGCATTCATCCAGATGCTGTTCATCTGCTAAAAAATTTTATTAACTTAGATATATATCCCAAAATATTTGAACACGGAGGTGTTGGTGCTAGCGGAGATTTAGTTCAATTAGCTCATTTAGCCTTAAATTTAATTGGTGAAGGTGAAGTATGGTATAAAGGACAATACAGGCCTGCCTCCGAAGTATTTAAAGAAAACAAATTAACACCCTTAAAAGTTTATCTAAGAGAAGGATTAGCCATAATTAATGGAACTTCCTGCATGACAGGAATTGGGCTTATTAACCTCATTTATGCTAAAAACTTATTAAACTGGTCAGTAATATCTTCAACAATTATTAATGAAGCTGTTGAATCATTTGATGACCATTTCTCAAAAGAATTAAACCAGGTTAAATTGCACGAAGGCCAAAACATTATTGCTGCCGAAATGCGCAAAATTGCGGAAAGCAGCAAACTTATAAAAAAACGAGCCGACCACTTATATAATGGAAATATACAGGTTGGATTGATAAAAGATAAAGTACAGGAATACTATTCATTAAGATGTGTACCACAAGTGTTGGGCCCTATTTATGAAACCTTAAAAAATGTCGAAAAAGTATTAATTAATGAAATTAATTCGGTTAACGATAACCCAATAATTGACGGTGAAAATATAGATGTATTTCATGGTGGTAATTTCCATGGCGATTATGTATCGCTTGAGATGGATAAATTAAAAATTGTTACAACCAAATTATCTATGCTTGTTGAAAGACAATTAAATTACTTGTATAACGACAAACAAAATGATAAATTCCCTCCATTTGTAAATTTAGGTACATTAGGATTGAATCTGGGAATGCAAGCTGCACAATTTACAGCAACATCAACCACTGCCGAAAACCAAATGCTATCAAACCCAATGTACGTTCACAGTATTCCAAACAATAATGATAATCAGGATATTGTTAGCATGGGAACCAATGCTGCATTAATCACAAAAAAAGTTATTGAAAATACTTACGAAGTATTAGCTATTGAATTTATAAGCTTACTTCAAGTGATTGATTATATGAATTTTAAAGATAAACTTTCAAAAACATCTAAAAAAATATATCAGGAAATGCGTTCTATTGTTCCGGCTTTTTCGGAGGATGCACCTATTTATCCTCATATAGAGAATATTAAACAGTATTTGATTAGTAACAGGCCAAACAATATTAAATAATAAAATTACCATGAAATTTGCATTAGTTACAGGAGGTTCTAGAGGAATAGGAAAAGCAATTTGCTTAAAGATAGCGCAAATGGGATATCATGTGCTAATTAATTATCGAAGTAATGATAAAGAGGCTCAGGATACGTTAAATCAAATAAAAAACAATGGAGGTAATGGTGAATTAATGAAGTTTGATGTATCAAACCATGATGAAATAAAATCGTCGCTTGACCAATGGAAAGAAAAAAATCCCGATTCATATATCGAAGTTTTGATAAATAATGCCGGAATACGAAAAGATGCTCTTGTAATGTGGATGAAAGATGAAGATTGGAATGATGTTATACAAACTAATCTAAATAGTTTTTACTATACTACCAAAACATTAATGCAAGATATGATTGTGAATAAATTTGGCAGAGTGGTAAATATGGTTTCTTTATCAGGAATTAAAGGGTTACCGGGGCAAACCAACTATTCAGCAGCCAAAGGAGGAGTAATTGCTGCAAGCAAAGCGCTGGCCCAGGAAGTAGGAAAAAAGAATGTAACTGTAAATTGTGTTGCTCCGGGTTTCATTAAAACGGATATGACCAAAGATTTAGACAAAAAAGAACATAAACGATTAATTCCAATGGCCAGATTTGGAAAACCCGAAGAAGTAGCAGAAGTAGTTGCTTTTCTAGCTTCTGAAAAAGCATCTTATATTACCGGCGAAGTAATTTCAGTAAATGGAGGGCTTTATACTTAAAAATTGAATCTATTGATAAAAATTTTACTAATTATATGAATAGAGTTGTAATTACAGGAATGGGGATTTATTCCACCATTGGTAAAAATATTGAAGAAGTAAAACAATCATTATATACAGGACGTTCGGGAATTGGATTTGATCCGGAAAGAAAAAAAATGGGTTTTCGTTCTGCACTTACCGGAATTATTGAAAAACCTACTTTAAAAGGTGAATTAAAACGCCGACAAAGAGTAGGATTAGCAGAAGAAGGCGAATATGCCTACATAGCTACCATTGAAGCACTTAAACAAGCCAAAATAGACCAGGACTTTTTAGATAAAATTAATGTCGGAATATTATACGGAAACGATAGTTCTGCCAAATCAGTCATTGAATCCTATGATTTGTTAAAAGAAAAAAAAGATACTACCCTCTTAGGTTCAGGAGCCATTTTTCAGTCGATGAATTCGACCATCACCATGAACTTATCAACCATTTTTAGGTTAAGAGGAATTAACCTTACCGTAAGTGCAGCCTGTGCAAGTGGCTCGCACGCTATAGGGATGGGATATTATTTAATTCGAAGTGGTTTACAGGACATAGTAATATGCGGAGGTGGACAGGAAATTAACTATCACTCTATGGGCAGCTTCGATGGATTAAGTGCATTTTCTGTTCGTGAAGATGAACCTGAAAAAGCTTGTCGCCCATTTGATCGAGACAGAGACGGACTTGTTCCCAGCGGTGGTGCTGCAACATTAATTATTGAAAGCTACGAATCAGCGATAAAACGTGGAGCTCCAATTTTAGGTGAAGTAATTGGTTATGGATTTTCTTCAAACGGCGACCATATATCAGTTCCTAATGTTGAAGGGCCTGCAAAATCGCTTGAAATGGCCATAAAAGATGCCAAGATACAAGCCAACCAAATTGATTATATAAACGCTCATGCAACCTCAACTCCGGTTGGCGATCTTAACGAAGCTCAAGCTATTGATAAAATTTTTGGTATTGCAAAACCATGGGTAAGTTCTACAAAATCAATGACCGGACACGAAATGTGGATGGGAGGTGCCAGTGAAATTATTTATTCAATCCTTATGATGCACGATTCGTTTGTTGCACCTAATATCAACTTCGAAAACCCTGATGAACACTCCGCTAAATTAAAAATTGCTGCAGAAACTATAAAAAATCATAATATTGATATATTTTTGTCTAATTCATTTGGTTTTGGGGGAACAAATTCAACCTTAATTGTCAAAAAAATAAAATAAATTATTAACGGGAGGATTTAATTAATAATGGAGAATCAGGAAATTATAGCTAAAGTCAATGACTTTTTGATCGATGAATTTGAGCTGGAAGAAGAACAATTAGTCCCAGCTGCTAACTTAAAAGAAACGCTGGAAATTGACAGCCTCGACTATGTTGACCTTGTAGTAATTATTGAAAGAAACTTTGGTTTTAAAGTCAAAGGTGAAGATTTTGCAAATATAAAAACACTTCAGGATTTTTATGAATATATCATAAAACATGCAAAATCGAATTAAGATGTTTTATGATTGAATTTGGAGGGTTTATTAAATGCCATCATGGAAGGGAAAATCTCGTGGAAATGTATTAGGATATAAAATTTTTGTATTTACCCTTAAATACCTGGGATTATCCTTTGCTTACTTTATCTTACGATTTGTTGCTTTCTATTATTTCATCTTTGCTAAATCAAGCTCAAAACCACTCTATTATTACTTTAGAAACATATTAAATTATTCTCACTTAAAATCCATACGCTCAATTTATAAGAATTATTACGTATTTGGTCAGATTTTACTTGACAAGGTTGCTATTTTAGGTGGTTTAAAAGGAAAGTTTACCTATAATTTCGATGGAGAAAACCACCTGAGAGAGATGGCTAAAAATAAAACCGGTGGTATAATTGTAAATGCTCATATAGGAAATTTTGAAATTGCAGGCCAATTATTAGAAAGATTACAAACAAAGATTAATGTATTAATGCTTGATGCCGAACATCAACAAATCAAAAAATACTTATCCAATGTTTTGGTTAATAAAAATATAAACATTATTCCTTTGCAATCTGATTTTTCTCATATCATCCCTATTAGTGAGGCCTTACTTAATAAAGAGCTTATTGCCATGGCCGGCGACAGATTTGTTGACAACAGCAAAGTTTTTAGTGTCGATTTTATGGGTAAAAAAGCTTTATTCCCTGCAGGCCCCTTCTATTTAGCAGCACGATTTGGCGTTCCGGTTACTTTTGCTTTTGCGATGAAAGAATCTAAAAAGCATTATCACTTTTTTGCTACAAAACCTTTTTATATAAAAAAATTCACTAATCGGGATGAACAGGATAAAGAATTAAAAAATTTTGTGGAAAAATATGCTCATGAGTTTGAAAGAATTTTAAAAAAATATCCTTTGCAATGGTTCAACTATTATCCATTTTGGGAAAATGAAAATAAATCATGAGAAATAAAATACTGTTCATATCAGCCAATCAATATGCCGACCCCTACCCTGTATATCCTATAGGGTTATCTTATCTTATAACTTATTTAAAAAAATATTTACCCAATTTTGATATTTCCATCTTTGATTTAAATTTTAAAACCATTGAAGAACTTAAAGATAAAATCATCGAAACAAAACCCAAATATATTGGTGTTTCCTTTCGAAATATTGATGATGTTAACTATATAAACAAAAAATATTTTGTTATCCAATACAAAATAATCATAGAACAAATAAAATCGGTTTCGGATGCTAAAATCATTATTGGAGGTTCGGGATTTTCAATATTTCCAGAGCTAATGTTTAGAACACTGGAACCTGATTTTGGAATTTATGGCGAAGGGGAAGACACTTTGTTAAAACTCATCAAAAAACTGGAAAACAACACTGATTATTCAGGATTAAACAGGTTGGTATACCGAAAAAACGGACAATGTATCTTTAATAAAAATGAAAGTTATTTTAGCGATTTGGCTTTAAATTTCGAAGATCAACTTCTTGACTTTTACTGGAAAAAAAGCGGAATGCTAAATGTTCAAACCAAGCGCGGATGCCCATATAATTGCATTTACTGCACTTATCCGCTAATAGAAGGAAAAAAAGTAAGAACATTAAATACCGACAAAATTGTCGATACCCTAAAAAAACTTTATTATCAAAAAGGGATTGATTACATCTTTTTTACCGATTCTGTTTTTAATATCAGCAATAATTACAATTCTGAACTGGCCGAAAAAATAATTGCCAGTGGAATTAAAATAAACTGGGGAGGATACTTTACATTTACTCATTTAGATGAAAATTTTTTGAAAATTTTAAAAAAATCGGGGCTCAAACATATTGAATTTGGTACCGAAGCTATATCGGATACTACGCTAAAAACCTACGGTAAAAATTTTACCGTAAATGACGTTTTAGAAAAATCAGCACTTTGCAATAAACTGGATATTGATTATGCCCATTTTTTAATTATAGGTGGATACGGCGAAACAGACCAAACAGTAAACGCAACATTTGAAAACTCAAAACGGATTGAAAATTCTGTATTTTTCACCTATGTTGGAATGCGCATTTATCCGGGCACAAAACTTCAGCAATATGCAATACATGAAGGTATAATCAAAAAAGAAGATGATTTGCTTGAATCCAAATATTACCTGTCGAAAGATGTGGATTACGATAGTTTAAAACAGCGGGCAAAACAAACAGGCCGCCGGTGGATTTTTCCTGATGAAGATACAACAATTATAACAAACAAATTACGCGCACGAAATAAAAAAGGACCACTATGGGAATATATGACCATGTAATAGCCAATGGAGAAACCATCTTAAAATTCATTCCACAAAGGCCACCAATGGTTATGGTAGAAAAATTACATATAGCCAAAGGTGGAAAAACTATTGGGAGTTTACATATTTCCGAACAAAATATTTTTTGTAAAGATGGTTTTTTACACGAGCCCGGATTAATAGAAAATATTGCTCAAACAGCAGCACTAGGTGTTGGATTCTCATACAGCAATCAGGATAAAAAAATTCCCACAGGATATATTGGTGCGGTACAAAAATTAACCATACATAATCTGCCCGAAATTGGAAAAACAATATTCACGGAAGTGAATGTTGAACATGAAGTTTTTAATACCACGTTAATTTCGGGAAAAATTACATGCGATGACGAACTAATTGCCGATTGTACCATGAAAATCTATTTAAACGAAATTTAACTTTTATCATCATGAAAAAAAAATGTCCCACAAGATGAAGGGATTAATGCAGGTATTTCACGTGAGGGGCAATACGCTGTTGATGAAAATGGCAAATATGTAAAAACATTTAGCAAGGGTTGGTAACCCAAAAATATTGTTAATGATATTGCCTGGCAGGATATACAAGAACGTGTAAAAGAAGCTATCGAGAAAATAAAAGCCGGAAAAGCCAGCCCTATTTTATACTATATGGAGAAAAATCAAATGAATGTTTCGCTGTTGGCTGATTATGTTGAGTTATCGAAATGGAAGGTTCGAAAACACCTGAAACCAAAAGGTTTTAAAAAATTAAAACCAAAACAATTAGAAATTTATGCAACCGTATTTAATATATCTGTAAACGAATTAATGAATTATAAACCAGAAGAATAAACCTACCAAAAATAAGAAAGATGAAATTAGATTACAAACATATACCTTCGGGGCACTGCGAAAACGGAGTAATTTCGGGATTACTGAATTTTCATGGATTAAAACTTAAAGAAGCATTAATTTTTGGTATTGGAAGTGGTTTGTTCTTTGCCCATATGCCTTTTATAAAGATTGACAACATAGCAGCAACATCATTTAGAACAATTCCTGGGATGATTTTTGCAAAAGCTACCAAACGTATGGGTATAAAAATGAAAAAACAAACTTTCAGAAAACAACCCAAGCGAGCTATGGACGAGCTGGATAAAGCACTTAACAAAGGCCTTCCGGTTGGAGTTCAGGTTGGAGCTTATCATCTTACATACTTCCCTCCTGCCTATCGTTTTCATTTTAATGCACACAACATTACGGTATATGGAAAAGAAGGAGATACATACTTTATTAGCGATCCGGTAATAGAATATCCTACAACACTAACCTATGATGAATTAAAAAGAGTAAGATATGCCAAAGGAGCATTTCCTCCAAATGGAAAAATGTATTATCCCATAACTATTCCAGAAGAAATAGATTTAAAATCGGCCATAAAAAAAGGAATAAAACAAACAACAAAATATATGCTTGATATTCCGGTACCATTATTTGGCGTAAAAGGAATAAGATACCTGTCAAAAAATATAAAAAAATGGCCGGAGAAACTTGGCCCCAAAAGGGCATCATCTCATTTAGCACAAGTAGTAAGAATGTTGGAAGAGATTGGTACCGGAGGAGCCGGATTCCGATTTGTTTATGCAACCTTTTTGCAGGAAGTGGCAAAAATAATGGAAAATGATGTTTACAACGATCTATCCAAAGAGATGACCGATATTGGTGATATGTGGAGAGACTTTTCATCCATGGCAGCAAAAATTTGTAAAGGAAGATCAGCAGATGAAGACGGATACAATACTACCGCTAATTTATTAC